>JBMNCO010000184.1:0-46763 GCA_049366815.1 Desulfatiglandales bacterium
ACTACTCAGCTAGATAGGCTGTAGGCATTTAGGCTGTGAGGTGTCGCAGGAAGGGCACATGCGTGATCATAGGAAACTCAGAGCGTTTGAATCGGCTGATGCACATCCGGAAATGAGCATTCCCGGATTCGCGATAACAGCCTTCAGCGATCAGCTGTCAGCTATCAGCTGTCAGCTATCAGCTGTCAGCTGTCAGCTATCAGCAAAAGCTATGCAAAGACAAGGCATGAGGCTGAGTGCTGAATGCCGATAGCGGACCGCACCATCCAGAAATCATGTATTTCCGGATGGAATCTAATAGCCTTCAGCCTACAGCCTAACCAACCTGAACAGTTACGAAGTTTTTACAACACGCCATGGGGGAACGACTCAGTACTGATGCGGAACTGAGCATTCCCGGATGAGCACAAGTCTATTTTTTGTCTGGGATAGTGCTAACGCAGTCATTTGGAAATGCAAAACAATCATCTTCGCATTGAGGTCCCAACCCAGGCGGCGGAAAGCAGGGACCGGCATTTTCTCGGAGTCCCGCCTGGGGCGGGGTATTTTGGCCCTGAATCAGGACAGATGAAGGCCCAAAATCCCGCAGGGACCGTAGCCACGGATGGCGGAGGGAGCGTAGCGGAGAGAACATGCCGGTTCCTGCTTGGAGCGGCACATGCTATTTTGGACAAGAGTGGATTAGGGTTGATTTTCACACAAATGATAATTATAAATAAAAATTTAGATTTTTCTTTTTTGTTACGTCCCATTTCGCTTTCAGTATCAAACAGTTGAGGCATTTCACAGCAGCGCCAATGCTAAGCGGAGAAAAAAATGGATGTCAATTATATCAATCCTTTCATTACTGCAACCATTCATGTCTTGAAGACTGTGGCGGCAACGGATGCGTCCCCCGGCAAGCCGTATTTAAAAAAGGATAATATCGCCAGGGGAGATGCGACCGGAATCATAGGCCTCACCGGCGAAGCGAGGGGAACCATATGCGTCAGCTTTACCGAAGAAAGCATCCTAGCCATTGTATCAAAGATGTTCAGCGAAGAGATGACGGAGATGAATGAGGAAATCAGAGACGCAGTGGGTGAAATCTCTAATATGATTTCAGGGCAGGCAAGGCAGGCACTGGAAGAGATGGGCAAATCATTGACCGCAGCTATTCCTACGGTGATCATGGGGAAAAAACATTCCCTTTCCCACATGACCAACTACCCCGTGATCGCTATACCGTTCAATACAGACAAAGGAGGATTTACCATAGAAGTATGCCTCGAAGAGTAGCGGGCGTAGAAGTCAAAAGATTTCAAGCAAAATTATAACCAAACAGGGCTCATGCCGGCCCCAAAAAAGTCTTTGGGGGCCCCGTTAACCAACCGGGATCACCAGGGGTGAGAAAAATAATCTATGGAACGTGGGGAAAAAGTGCTCAATACCCTCCTGGCCATTAATACTATTTCCCAGGAAAGGCACTTGGAATTTAAACAGAAACTCCATCAGGTTCTCATCGAAATTATCCGTTGCATGGAGGCCGAAAGCGGGTCTGTCATGCTCGTGAAGGGGTCCAGGTACCTGGAGGTTGTAGCCTCGACAAGACCTGAACTCATGGGGATCAGGCAGTCCCTTGATGAAGAATCGCCTTCTTCCTGGGTTTTCCGGAACCGGATACCCTTGAGAGTGGATGATATCAGAGATAATCCAATCTTCAAGAACTATCCCGATCGGTACAGAAGCTGCGCCTTTTTACTTGCTCCCATCACCGGGAACAACAAAGTCATCGGCGTAATCAGCGTAACAGACAAGATCGGGGAAGATCTCTTTTCTGCTACGGAGCAACAAGTCCTTTTGATCATCGCAGGACAGGTCATCAGTGCCATTGAGAATCAACGGCTTACGCAAGTCCTCAAAAAGAAGAGTCGCGACCTTGAAAAAAAGAACATTGATTTAAAAAGGCTGGAAAGGCTCAATACGGAACTCTACAACATCCTGATTCATGATCTGAAGGGTACTATTTGCGAAACCGTGGACAACCTCAACCTGCTCACCTATACGCTCCACGACGAGAATCTGGAATTTGTCACAGCCGCCCTTGCCGGATGCGATACGCTCTATCGAATGGTCGGCAATTTCCTGGATATTTCCAGGCTGGAAGAGAAAAATATCGACTTAATCTATGAGAGAATCGACCCGAAAGATCTCCTCAAGGAATCTGTGGCGCGCATGTCCGGGCTTGCCAGGACAAAGGATTTGACCCTGGAACAGAACGTTCCAGACACCCCGGCCGGGAACATGATCTGGGCCGACAGGGACATGCTCATTCGGATTCTGCAGAATCTCCTGAGCAACGCTATTCAGCATTCTCCATACGGGGAAACGATTGAGACGGGGTTTCGTTACATGGATGATCCTCCTGATATCGAATTCTATGTCAAGGACAATGGCCAGGGGATATTACCCCAACACCACAAAGTCATCTTTGAAAAATTTTATCAACTCGAAAAAGAAACGGACGGACGGATGCACACCACCGGCCTTGGATTGACTTTTTGCAAAATGGCCGTTGAGGCCCACCAGGGCAAAATCTCAGTCACCAGCGACGGCACCCATGGGAGTGTCTTCTCCTTCGTCATCCCCCTCGCTCCCAAGGCCTGGGGTCCCGTCGAAAAGTAATATACCCCGGCATTTCAATTTTCGCTCAGGACACCCGAAGAAATTAATGCGCTTGACAATCAAACAAATGTTTAATACAAACGTTTGATACGATAACCTCTATCGAAAATATGGCAACAGACACCAGCACGACAAAGGAGCAACTTCTGGACAAGGCGGAGGCCCTCTTTGCCCGGAAAGGCTATCGGGGAGTCCCGGTCAGGGAAATCACCAGGGCCGCCCGATGTAATCTCGCTGCCGTCAACTATCACTTTGGGAACAAAGAGAACCTCTATCGTGAAGTCTTCCATTCCAGATGGATCCCCCGCATCCGACAAGTGCACGAATTCTACAGAAAAACCCTGGCCAGCCGGGGCAAGACCACACCTGAAACAATCCTGCGTTCTCTAGCAGAGGCCTATTTATTGAGCCCTCTTTCAGAGGACGAACGGCAGAGATATATTCAACTGCTGGCCCGGGAGATGGCTCACCCCACGGAGGTCTTCAACAAGGTTGCTGAAAATATCCTGATTCCATTCTTAAACGAGGTGTCAGTGACGCTGAAACCTGTCCTTCCCGGACATCTCAACGATGAGCAGCTACGACTGAGCATCATCAGCATCTTCACCATTATCCAGCACTTTTCAAATATGAAGGTGGCTGTTACACACGTGACCGGGAGGGAATACGACAAGAACTTCAAGGCCATCCTTGTCGAACATATCGTCCGTTTCTCACTTCAGGGACTGGGGGTTTCAGGGCGTTGTAAACCATGAACTTTCATCAATACAAGGATGTGTAATCTTGTCCCATGACCAGGCAAAACCCCGATTTTCCACAACCGCGGCAGGGTTGCTCCTTGGCCGAATCGGATTGATATTCCTCACCGCGATCCTCCTGGTGGCGGGCTGGGCGGGACTGTCAGGGCTCGTAGTGCTCATCAGTCTCTTCCTTGCGGCGGCCGGGCTGGCCAAGCTTTGGAGTATTCTCTCCTTGTCCGGCGTCCATTGCCATCGTTCCCTGACCCAAAAGCGGATCTTTCCCGGAGAGACCATTGAATGGGCGCTGCGGCTTGAAAACAGGAAGCCCATTCCCCTTCCCTGGATCCGGACAGACGAAGAGATTCCCCTTGGCCTGTCGCCCTTGGAGGGTCTTGTCCGAGAACAGCAACCAACCGTCGCGGCCTTGAGCAGAACAGCCGCATTACTCTGGTACCGATCCATAACCTGGCGTTTTCGACTCCAGGGCCGCAGACGCGGTTACTATCCAACCGGGTCGACGACAGTCACATCCGGAGACATCTTCGGTCTTTATTCCCGATCCATGATCCTCCCCGATAGGGACTACATTATAGTCTATCCCAGAATATTCCCCATCATTCGAATCGATCTGCCTTCCTTGCAGCCCATGGGAGACTCGGCCGTCGACAAGCGCCTCTTTCAGGACCCGGCCCGACCCATCGGTGTCCGGGACTATCAGCCCTTCGACAGCCTCAAACACATCCACTGGAAGGCGAGCGCCCGCCGCCAGGGACTTCAGGTCAAGATCTTCGAACCGACCACCACATTCAAGGTCGCGATATTTCTGGCCATCGACAGTTTTCAGCGTAACGGGGCCTTTGATGAGGATCTTTTCGAGCTGGGAATCAGTACCGCAGCCACCATTGCCTATCACCTTTCTGAACAAGGATCCCCCGTGGGCCTGTACGTGAATACACAATCCGCTGAGGGTGGTCAAGGCATAAGCATCCTGCCAGGCGCCAACCGTGATCAACTGATACAGATTCTTGAGGCCCTTGCAAAGACGACGGAGAAGGCAAAGGAGTCCTTTGATGCCCTCCTTATGCGGGAAAGGGAAGGACTCCCTGCCGGGACGACCCTTGTCATGGTGTGCGCCGAGCTTAGCGAACCCCTTTCGGAATTGCTCCGAGACATGAAAGAGTCCGGGCACAAAGTTCTCCTGCTCCTCGTAGGGGCACAGGAAATCAACTCGCGGAACATGCCCGTACCCTGGCATCTCATCCGTCAACCGGGCGATCTTGGAGAGGTAAGATGCGTCCAGTGACTTCCAGCACAGTGTCCCGGGGGCTTCCCCTCGCCACCGTGGCCGGGATGGAGGTCTGCTGGCTCTTAACGGGCCTCCAACTCCTCCAAATCGAGACGACCCCGGCGTTTTTCCCGATCCCAAGGCTCATGGGCTTTTACGCCTTGGCCTTTCTTTTCCACCACCTGTTCCGGATGAGAATAAGGATCGTTCTCCTCCGAAAGGCCGCGATGTGGTTGCTCTGGGTCCTGATGTTTACCCTCACAGCCTTCGATCTCCCCCAGACTATCCCTGAACCTGGCCTTTCCGGATGGATGTTTTCCCTATGCCGGGGCCTTTTCCCTTGGCCCCCTATGGCCACGCCCGAACTGCTCTCTTTGGCCCTGAGCGGGATCCTCTGGTTCCTGGGGATGCGCCTTTCTCAACTGAGGATCGATTTCTCCACCATCGCCACATCCTTCCAGTTCGGGCTCACCATTTTTCTTATCCTTGCCTTTCTGGGGGGTCAATGGGGCGGCATGCCAAGCTTCTTTGCCTACGGCGCGCCGGCCTTCTTTTTCTTCGGCCTTCTGGGAATGTCCCTCAGTCATTCCGGCGATGGATTTTGGACGGTCGGCGCCCAGAGGATAAACTGGCTCATGCTTCTCTTCTTCGCCACCCTGCTTATTATCGGCCTGGGTCTGCTCTTGGGTTCCCTGTTGCGACCCGATCTTCTTAAACAGGCCTACCACCTGCTCAGGCAGGGATGGGATATGACCATTGGACTATTATGGAAGTTCATTCTGTATCTCTTGAGCCTGCTTCCGCAACCGGACCCCCAATCCATGGACTTTCCTCTCCAATCGCCACCGGCCGCACCTGAGCCTCCCAAGTGGGTCGAAATATTTCGAATCCCAGACAGTGTGAGGACCATCGGCCGGATCATCTTTTCGATCATTTGGCTCGTGCTCATCCTGAGTGCCCTGTGGAGCATCGCCTCCGGTATCGTCAACTGGCTCGGGCGAAAGATACGAGGTTATGAAGATGCGGAGATCGCAAAGATATCGCATGGCTTCCGGAAGGACATCCTGCGGCTTTTCATGGGACTGCTCCGCTGCATTGTCCGAATAAAGAGACGTTTGGAAACCCTCTTCCTGCTGAGAAAGAAGAAGCGCACCCTCCCCCCAGAGGTGGTCACGGCACGCCAGGTCTACGCACAACTCCTGAGATGGGCCGCATCCAAGGGATACCCGAGGCATTCCGCTCAAACCCCCCGCGAATATCTGGAGATCCTGGAAAGGTGGCGGCCCCAGGCCCACTGGGAACTGGCCTTCATTACACACCAATACGTGCATGCGCGCTACGGGCCCTCATTGCCATCCGAAAAGGTCCTGCAAACGATGCAACACAGTCTGCGCCAAATCAAACGCTGTTCCCCTGCGGCCGGCCGGGGGCATACCGCTACACCAAACAAGGGAGAACCACAACATGGACAAAGTGAAGATGAAATCGATGCCAGAAATGGGAAGGCTGCAAGAGGCCTCTGAAAGATTCCTGTCGCAGGTCAGTCAGGTTATTGTTGGAAAGGAGAAGACCGTGGAACTTCTCTTCATGGCCCTGCTTTGTGAGGGTCACGTCCTCCTCGAAGACGTCCCGGGCACTGGGAAGACTATGCTGGCCAAGGCGGCCGCCCGTTCACTCGACTGCAGTTTCAGCAGGATACAGTGCACACCTGATCTCCTTCCTTCAGATGTGACCGGAATCCACTATTTCAATCAGAAGAATTCCGAGTTTGAATTCCGCCCCGGGCCCGTCATGGCCAATATCGTTCTGGTGGACGAAATCAATCGTGCCATGCCCCGCACCCAGTCCTGTCTACTGGAATGTATGCAGGAACAGCAGATCAGCTTGGATATCGAGACCTTTCCCCTTCCTAGGCCCTTCATGATCCTGGCCACGCAAAACCCCATCGAACTGGAGGGCACCTTTCCCCTCCCTGAGGCCCAACTGGACCGATTTTTGCTCAAGGCCAATCTTGGATATCCTTCGGCCGAAGAAGAAGGGGCCATTCTCTCCCGGTTCAGACAGAACGATCCCCTGGACAGACTGGCAAGTATCCTCCCCCTCTCGGAGATAGTGGAACTCCAAGGCCTTCGCCATCGGGTTTTTGTCGAGGACTCTGTCCGTGACTACATTGTCGCGGTCAACCGGGCCACCCGGGACCACCCGGACATCAGGTTGGGAACCAGTACCCGTTCTTCTCTGGGTCTCCAGTCGGCCTGCCAGGCCAGGGCCGGGTGCAAGGGCCGGGACTATGTCATTCCGGACGATGTCAAGGCCCTGGCCGTGCCCGTTCTGGCCCATCGCATTATCGCAAAAACCGAGGCCAGATTGAGGGGACGGACCGAGGCGGACATGATCAACGAGATCCTGGACACCGTCCCTGTTCCAGCGGAATAGGAGATATGACTCTTGGCAAAAAAGGAGTTTCCGGGCCCTGGGCAACCACAATAGGCCATTTTTCTATAGCAAGGCAGCCGTCTCCGGATACAATTTTACGGGGCCCCATTTGGATGGTCCTGCTTACAGTTTTCTGGATCGCATGGAACAAAACAATAAATTACACAAAAACAGAGGCACACACCACAATTCAGGCAGAAACGAAATGCGGCACGTGCCTTCTTCTCATTGCAGGATCTCTCTGTTCGACCTGCCGCTATGCAGGTCAGCTCAAAGTCTTGACGGTGATCCTGCGCGGCGTTGCTTTTTCAACCTTCGGCAGTCTTAGTTTCAGGACGCCGTCATTCAATACGGCCTCGATCCTGGACTGGTCAATGACTTCTGAAAGGGTAAACTGTCTATAATACTGACCAACGTCATATTCCCTCAACACGGCCACCTCTTGCGGGCCTTCAGGGGCGTCCACGTTGCCGGACAGCGTCAGGACACTTTCACGAAGATCGATGTTAAGCCCCTTTGCCTTCACCCCCGGCATATCCGCCAGGAGAGTGATTTCTTGTTCGGTCTCAAAAATGTCCACTGCTGGAGTAAAGACCAATCCGGGTCTCGTCTGCTCAGCAGGGCTGGACACTTCAGCCTTTTCCTTTGCCTGTATGGCCTTGGTTTCAGTCTCAGCCATCATTCGTCCCTCCTTGTCAGGTGCTGATGCAGTCATTAGGATGCCGTCACAGTGATCTGTTTCGGTTTAGCGATCTCCGCCTTGGGCAGGGTCACAGTCAAAATGCCCTCTGCGCACTGGGCGTCAGCCTTTTGAGTGTCCACCTGGCCGGGCAACCTCACAATGCGGCTGAATTTTCCTGCATCCCTTTCCCTTCTGTGATATTTGGCACCTTCATTTTCCTCGGCCACCCGCCTTTCGCCTGATATGGATAGGCTGTCTCCGGTCACGGAAATATCCAGGTCGGCGGCCTTAATCCCTGGAAGTTCCGCCCGAACATAATAATTGTCACGATCTTCCGTCACATTCAATAGTGGGAAGACACCGGCAAAAGGCTCCTGGGATACCCCTCTTGTAAACCTGTCGGAGAGCAGATCCATCTGTTTCCTCATCCTTTCAAGCTCCCCGAAAGGGCTTTCCCACGCCATCGAAGGCCAACCTCTTAATTTCCTAAACAGCATCGCTACTCCTCCTTTCCGCATAACCCTTCTTAGAATATGTAGATAAAATCTATTTCTCTCCTGTGGCAGAATTTATTCCCCAAACCGCATGGTGCACACAACGCCTTCCTATGAAAAAAGGCCTGCCGAGGAAAGCATAAAAAACCATTAACATTAAACATTCCAAAAGGTTATGCATTAATTTGTTAGAAAATATAATCACGCCTGCAGTTGTGTCAACCGGGAAAATGAACAATGAGATCCATTCTTGACAGTCTATGGACCGGAACGAAGATGCGGCGCCTTCACAAGGACACTTGAACTCCCTGTTGAGGTGGATCCCGCAAGTGTGAAGGCGACATCTAAAGACGGCGTGTTGAAACGCAATTTACCAAAGGCCGGGAAAATCTCCGCATGAACACCGACTCAAGTACTTCAGAAATCCGTGCCTATCTGAAGGAATCCAATATCGATTCAAAGCTCGCCTGTTTGATGTCCTGTTTGACGAGCGCCATGTCCTTTATGGCCTGCTGCATTTCTTCCGGGACCGGTCTTTCGCCCTGATAGATCACCCCGATGGGAATCCGTTCCCCCCACTCCCGGGCCCTCTGGAAGGCCTGTATCCTGTCCCGGGGATCGTAGGAGGGGTCATCCTTGATGTCGTAAACCCGATCCTTATACCACTGATAGGTGTTGACCCTGTTGAATGAGACGCAGGGTTGAAGGATATCGATGAAGGCAAAACCCCTGTGTCGCACGCCTTCGGTGATGAGATCAGCCAGATGCTCCGGTTCTCCGGAAAACCCCCGGGCCACGAAGGTACAGTCACATGAAACGGCCAGCAGTAAGGGGTTCAGGGGAGGATAAAGGGCTCCCACGGGGGTTGTCTTGGAGACATAACCCAGGTCACTGGTGGGTGATGTCTGTCCCTTGGTAAGTCCGTAGACCTGATTGTTGTGGACGAGGTAGGTGATATTCACGTTCCTGCGCATGGCATGGACAAAGTGATTGCCCCCTTCGGTGTAGCCGTCCCCGTCCCCGCCCTCTGCCAGGACAGTGAGTTCATGGTTGGCCAGTTTGATGCCGGTGGCCACCGGGAGGGTCCTTCCGTGTAGTCCGTTGAAGGCATTGCATCGGAGATAGTGAGGGGCCTTCGCGGCCTGACCGATGCCGGATACGATAACGATATCCCGGGGCCTCAAGCCCAAATTGACAAGGGCCTGCTTGAGCGCCTGAAGTATAGAGTGGTTGCCGCAGCCCGGGCACCATGCCACGGGATCGTCGCTGTAATAGTCATCTATTGTAACCATTTTTACCTCCTTAAAGGGCCCTGTGGACACGGTTCACGACATCCATGGGAGAAAAGGGTCTCCCGTCGAATTTCAAGACGAGGCGGTCGACCGGAATGCCGCCTTCCTTGGAAAAAAGCCTCGCAAACTGTCCGGTGCAGTTGTTCTCAACGGACAGGATCTTTGTCTTTTTCGGTATCCTGGATGAAAGACCGGCGCCTGGAAAGGGAAAAAGGTCACAAAAGTGCCACGCTTCGGTCTTGAGACCGCTGCGGGTCAGGATATCCGCCGCCTCTTTCAAGGCCCCATAGGTGGACCCCCAGCCCAGAAGCAGGATATCGGCATCAGGTTCGGTGTGGACTTCCGGCGGCTTCATCTCGGCCAGGAACCCTTCGAACTTCCGCATGCGTTTGACCACCATGGCCTTTCGGTCCATTGCACGCTCGGTGATATGCCCGGCCTCGTTGTGTTCGTCGCTGTCAGCATAGAGGACGGCCTCCCCTAGCCCGGGAAGGATCCTGGGAGAGATGCCCGATTCATCCCACGCATACCTCTTATATTCCATCGGGGATGCCATATCCTCCGCCGAAACTATATTGCCCCGGTCGATCGTGATACGCCCCAGGTCCAGGCGATCTACCGTAAAGTGGGAATCATTCAGGTGTTGATCCCCCAAGACGATCACCGGGCTCTGGAATCGATCCGCCAGGTTAAAGGCCCTGACCATGGTATAGAATGCCTGCTCCGCATGGCCGGGTGCAAAGACCGCCCTCGGAAACTCACCATGGGAGGCGTGGATCGCGAAATCAAGGTCCGCCTGCTCGGTCCTTGTGGGCATTCCCGTCGATGGTCCGACCCGCTGGGCGACGACGATCACGAGAGGGGTCTCGGTCATACCGGCCAGACCCAGGCCCTCCACCATCAGGCAGAATCCGCCTCCCGATGTGGCCGTCATGCTACGGACTCCCGCAAAGGACGCCCCGAGCACCATATTGACGGCCGCGATCTCATCTTCCGCGGGCTCAACGATGATACCCTGTTTGGCGCCAAGAGACGCCACAAACTCCATGATGGAGGTGGACGGCGACATGGGATAGCCGCAATAGAACTTCAACCCGGAACAGACAGCTCCCAGAGCCATGGCCTGGCTTCCGGTGATCAAAAGTTTTTCTTTCTTCAGGGGAGTGGGAGGGATCTTCTTCGGAAAGTTCCCCTTAAAATGATCCTGAATATATCGGTATCCCGCAAGGACGCATTTTCTGTTCTTTTCGACGATTTCAGGGCCCTTGCCCTCGAAACCCTCGGCCATGTGATCGAGGAGCGGCTGGATGTCAAGGCCCAGCAGGGCCACAACCGCCCCGATGGCGACCGAGTTTGCCATGATTTTGTCTTTCCCCGCCTCCAGGGCCAGCTGTTCCAAAGGAACGGGAAGCCGCGCGGGGTTGTCCGATGCGATCTCCAGCACATCATAGATCATGATATCGTCCGGAGCCAGAGCCGGTTGGTCCTTATCCATGGAACCCCGGTCCAGGGCTATCAGGATATCCACCTTGTCGCTGTGGACATAAACGGGCTCGTCCTTGATTCGGACCTGAACAAAACTGTGGCCCCCGCGGATCCGGGACTCCACATCCTGATGGACAAAGACATAGTATCCGTGGCGCGTAAAAATTTTGCCCAGAATAAGACCGATGGACTGCATCCCCTGGCCTGCCCGGCCTCCGATCCGGATAGAAACATCCAACGCCATGTTGCCCTCCTTTCTCTTTGTGTAAGAAACGAAACACTTTCGTCAGCCTTCCGCCCGGCAATGATACGGGAAGGGGTCGAAAGAGTCCCCTCAGTGGTAAAACTCCCAGGGATTTCGAAGCCCCCCACCCTTTATCCTTGCCTGATCAGAAAGACGATGTAAAGCATGTAAAACAAGACGAATAAGGCCCCTTCCCAACGGTCCATTCGGCGTCTTCCTCCGGTGAACATGGAAGTGAAAAGGAAAAGGCTTGCAAGGATCACGACGCCGATATCTATGTTGCTCTTTGGATGAAAAGGGAGGGGCTTGATCGTGGAGCTGATGCCGAGAACGAAAAAGATATTGAAGATATTGGAACCTACCACGTTTCCAACGGCGATCTCGACGTTTTTCCGGTAGGCCGCCACGGCCGAGGTGGCCAGTTCCGGGAGGGAAGTCCCGACCGCTACGATCGTAAGACCCACAAGGGACTCACTCATCCCGAGACTGAGGGCCATATGGATAGCGCCGTCCACGATCCATTTGCCCCCCAGGCCCAATCCCGCCAGTCCGATAACCACCAGGAGAAGGGATTTCCGCCATCCGTGCCCTGGGGGTATGTGTTCTTCCATGCCTTCGACCCGCTTGGCGATGGAAAAGGAGTAGTAGAGGAAAACAACGAAAAAGGCGATGAATACGAGACCGTCTACTCTTGTGAGGGCCGATACGGTCGCTTTATCTATCCAGCGGTCATTGGCCATGAGCCCCAGAAGGATCGCGGCCATGAGGCTCAAAGGAATTTCCTTCCACACAGTTCCCTTACCGACGGTGAGAGGGTGGATCAGGGAAGAGACTCCGAGGATCAGGAAGATATTGGAAATATTGCTTCCCAAAATATTACCGATTGCAATATCCGCGCTTCCCTTGAGGCTTGCGACGATGTTGACGAAAAGCTCGGGCGTGGAAGTGCCGAAAGCCACCACAGTCAATCCGATTACGAGATCGGAGACATTCATTCTCCTGGCAATGGAGGAGGCCCCGTCGACCAGAAAGTCCGCCCCTTTGATCAGAAAAACAAAACCGACACCGAATAGCACATAGGAAAGGGCTGTGCCCATGGTTGCGTCCTCTTTGTCCAGTCGGCCGTCTCCCTGAGGGACGGTTGTAGATGCGATGCCGAAGAACTGTTGTGGAAGTCGATTCCGGCCTTCGACTGCGAGGGGTTAATGAAATCGGGCTTGTTTCATCATATGCCATCTTCCCAATAAATCAAAAAAAATTGTGGGAAAGTTTACCTCCGTGATGTAAAAGTCTGAGGTGCTGCGGTGAGACCCGGCGGGAATGTGTATATCCGAGGGATCAAATGAAATTCGGCCTTAAAGGAAAAGAAAAAGATGAAAATAAACAAAAAAGCCCTGGCCATGCTCAGTGCGGGCCATTTCGTCACGGATGTCAATCAGGGGGCCTTGCCCGCGCTTCTTCCTTTTTTTAAGGAGGCCCTGAACCTTTCCTACACGATGTCCGGGACCATTCTCCTGGCTGCCAATATCACCTCCTCAATTATTCAGCCGGCCTTTGGCCATCTTTCCGACAAGCGGCCTATCGGCTGGTTTCTCCCACTCGCCCCTTTTATCGCCTGTCTGGGATTATCTCTGACCGGTTTCGTCTCCAATTATTCCCTCATCATCCTTGCCGTCATTCTGAGCGGCTTCGGGGTTGCCGGTTTCCATCCCGAAGGTTTTAAGACCGCCTATTTTTTTACGGGGGATAAAAAGGCCACGGGAATGTCGATTTTTGCAGTAGGCGGAAACCTCGGGATTGCGGTTGGGCCGATAGTGGCCCTCTCTCTGGTTACGCACTTCGGCCTCGGCGGGACCCTTGGATTGATCCTGCCGGGGATTTTGATCGCCGGCCTCCTCTTTCTCAACATGTCCATGCTGACCAACCCTGTTGCCTCTGCTCAAAAAAAGGCAAACGAGAAGACGAAAACACCACTCTCGATAAATCAGAAGGTGTCATTTCTTCTTCTCGTCGGAGTCGCCACGATAAGGGCATGGACACAATTGGGCCTGGTGGCCTATATCCCCTTTTACTATATAGATTACCTCAAAGGAAACCCGCTCTATGCAGGGAAACTTGTTTCAACATTTCTTCTGGCGGGCGCCCTGGGCACGCTCATAGGGGCGCCCTTAGCGGATCGGTGGGGTCACAAAAAGTTTCTTTCGATCACCCTTGTATTGTCACCCCCTCTCCTTCTCCTCTTCTACCACAGCAGCGGCCCGATATCTTTCGTCATTCTGGGCATTGCCGGCATGGTTCTCATCTCATCCTTTGCCCTGACAACCGTTATGGCCCAAGCCCTCCTTCCCCAGAACCTGGGGATCGCCTCAGGGATGATGGTCGGTTTCACGATCAGCGCCGGGGGAATCGGCGTGACCCTCCTTGGGATAATTGCGGATGCCTGGGGTGTGCCGATGGCCATGAAGACCGTCTTCTTCTTACCGCTCATTGCCTTTCTCCTCACCCTGCCGGTCAAGTATCCACAAGCAAGGAAGGAGACCTCAGGCCTTTCGGTTTCTGACATTCCGATTTCCCTCAAAGGCCATGTCGACAACGAGAGGGTTCCAACCGGAAACGGCGATTCGGCGCTGACCTGAAGCGTTCCCATGAAGGGTGATCCGGCCGCGGTGAAAGAAAGGATGAGAGGGATGAAGCCGGAGAAACAGAACGCGCGGGGAAGCCGACGGGAAAGAGTAGAGCATCTGAAAGACCTCAAAAACAAACCGCTAGGGTATACCCTTGGATTTGATGGCGGATATGGCACGCGCCGTTTTTTCCACTGCATCCCGGGAACCCCTTTCCAGACTCCCTGCAGCCTCCCTGATAAGTTTCATCAATGGTGCATCGAGTTTGCCCCAGCCTTCCACACAATCGAGATAGCCGTCGTGGACGAATCGGGCCAACAAAAAGCGTGCCCTTTCAAGGGGAGAGAGGGCCAGGAAACGGTCGATCTCATCCAGCATGGACGCCTTGATTCGGGTGAAGGGTCCTTTGACCGAAAAAAGAGGGTTGGTCATCTGGAGGGTTTCAAAGGTGCATTCAAAATCGAGGCCCCTGATGATCCCGGCCAGTTCCTCGATCATTTGATCCTCTCTTGGGGGTGAAAAGTCGCCGGAGAGGACCATGGCATAGAGGGGAGAATGCTCGACCACGGCCAGGCTCCGCACCCTGACCTCGTTGGGCCGAATTTGGTTCAAGACATCAATCGTATCTTCTAAATGCCTCAGGGACAAGGCTTCGTTGCTCCCGGCAAGGCCGGGCATAATAAAGGCGGCCATCTGAAGCCCCGCCTCCATGAACTTCCGCCCGCCCGCTATATGGGACTTGCGGGTGACCCCCTTTTTCATGGTCTCCAGGACCATATCACAGCCGGACTCGATTCCCACAAAGGCCCAGCTCAGGCCGGCCTCTTTCAACGCCCTGAGGTCTTCCAGAGAATGCCGTTCCAATGTCCTGGACCGGGCATAACAGGTCACGGTGTCCACCATGGGGAAGGCCCTTTTCATGGCCCCGAGGATGCGAACCAGGGTCTCTGTTTTTGCGGCCAGGGCGTTGGCGTCCTGGAGAAAGACCCTTTTTCCGCCCCGAATCAGCCAGTTGGCCACGTTCCTGAGGGTGCCCAGGGCCGCCTGCTTTTCCGGTGTGATAAGAGCGCGGTATTCACCATAGATCCCGGGGTGATCGGCTATAACCTGTCGGACCACATCCGGCCTTATCCGGCCGTTCAATCCCATGTCCCAGGAGGTCTTTTCCATCAGTTCCCAGGTCCTGGATACGGTGTCCACATCGGTAAGGATCTCTTCTTCCGATCGGGCCCTGAATCGCCGGTCCTTGTAAACGGGGCAAAAGAGGCATTGATTCCAGGGGCAGTTGTGGTTGACCCTGATGATGAGGGCCTCGCCCTCGCCGATGGGTCCCATGGGGCCGGCCGCGATGGTGTAGTCCCGGGGAGAACGGGACGATGTGTTTTTTGATGAATACTGACGCATTGGTTCTATTTTTTTTCACCCCCAAAGCGATCAAAGCGCTCCGGGTTGTTCCCCGGCGTCCTGAACTATCCTGCCCAGGGCTTCAAGGGCCTCTTCCATGGTCCCTGTATTCAGGACGTAGGCATCGGCAAGGGCGATGGGCGTCGCGGTTCCGTAGGCGATCTCTCTTGCATCACGCGCCTCAAAGGCACCGGGTGCATCGTCCGCCCGCCCCCTCGACAGGACACGGCTGCGACGGGTCTGCCTCGGTGCAAGAAAGGCCACGACCGTGCAGTCGGCCTTCTCCCGGATCAGTTCTATCTCCGGCCAGGAGCGCATCCCCTCCAGAAAGACCAGATCTTGATTGCTCTCCGTAGCGGTCTGCAGAGCCTTGCGCGTCACCCCCATGCCGTCATTGCCGCGCATTTCATTTGAGACCGCCGCGGTGTTTTCCGGATCGGGCTCCAGACCCCGGCGACGGACTTCGTCGCGGACCAGATCGCCGGTGGCAAAATACGGGATCCCGTTTGATTCCGCATAAGACCTGGCAATGTTTTTTCCTGATGCAGGCATCCCGACAACTATAAACATTTTCATGAAACACTCCTTGACTGATGGATGACCTTATTTTTTCTCTCAACCCAACTTCCCGTATTTTTGAAATACCACTCTCTTATCGCAGGATTGAGTGTCGCTGAGATCCATAGCAGGTATCACAGATGTTATCGATGAGTTAAGGCCATTCAAAGGGAGCATAGATTAACTGTAAGTATTTCAGTGTTGGCAAAGAGAACTTGCCAACCGATACTGTCTTCTTCCTTAGGTGCTTCCTGGGACCGAATCCGCTGAAAATAGTCCCTTAGACGCTGCAGATCCAAATCATGGATTGCCGCACCGGATACGGGCCGCGTTTCCAACCGAAAAGCATCCCTTTGCTGAAACAGCCTTTCCAACTCTTCAGGGCCGGCTTCCCGGCTTTGGCTACCCACTTGAATATAAAACAGTCCGATGGTTGGCATGCCACTCATGATGAACCGTCCATGTCCGATCCACACGCATTATCGCCACGTGCTTGCCGGGTTCCGCGTCGCGGATCTCCTCCTGAAAATGAATAATCTCGAGGCGGATCTTATCCCTACAAGCATTCATCACCCATTCCTGTAAATCCGGTCGGGTGATTCCGGTTATGCTGCCATCATCATCCACTCCAAGCAAAATGCCACCACCAGAATGATTTGCAGAGGCCACGATCTCCTTGGCCAGTGCACGATTGTCCAGCGTGTCCCTTTTAAACGCGGCAGTGACCTTTTCGGCCTGTGACGGGGGTAATTGATAGGCTTTTACCAAGGCATCACGTCCATTTCTGCAAGATTCGGCACTTTTCAAGCCACGTTTCAACACGTTGCCTGAATGTTGTTACAAAATCAATGAGTTCATCAGCATCCTTTCCCGTAACTCCTCCCACATAATCATATTCAACAATATTTCTTTTGGCCCGGCAGGCGTCCAGATAAATTGCATCAGCTTTTCTTTCTGATCCAAGAATCAGCGGCAATGCTTGAATCGTACGATAATGCTGCAGGGTCCTTCCGGCCTTATAACCTGCTACATAAAGAAGAATCGTGCAAAGCTTGAGAGCGGCATTGTAGGCAATCCCAAAACGCCAGTCCGCGGAAATCCCTCCTTCGACAGCGTCTTTGATATCGCGATCGACAATGGCCAGAAGATTTCCTATCTCATCAGCGCTTGTTTGGTGCGCTTTCAACCACCCGTTATCGGCCCATTGTTTCAAAGTCATGTTCAGCGCCTATGATGAACAGTTTCTGTGAACTGACCATATGGGTAATGAAATGATCGCCGGTTTTGAGTCTCTTTTGAAATTCCTCCAGCGTCATGATATGGGGGTTGATCTCTCTGCCGATTTTTTCCGAAACACCGGAAAGCAATTCTGTTATTTTTCTCAGTCCCACGTTGCCAATAACAAAAAGATCCACATCGCTTTCCGCTCTTGCCTTTCCCTCAGCGATGGAACCAAAAACGAACGCCAGTTGAATTCTATTGTCCTGAAGCGCATCCTTGAGGATATGTGCAATGCCGATGGTCTTGAGTACAAGATTCCGCAGGTCTGCGAATAGGGGATTTAATTTATTGGCCTTGTAATATATACGATTGCTGTCTCTCCGAGCTATTACGAGGTCAAGCCGGGTCAATTTGCGCAGTTCTTGGCGGATTGTGCTGTCATTTAGCCCGGATCGGCGCTGGATCTCCCGGATATGATATTCTCCCTCAACAGGACCAAGAAGGAGCCTGAATATCTCAGCTCGCGTGCGGGATGACAGTATTTCACTCAGCATGTCCATATTGCGTGCCTATACCATGCAATTGCATGGTATGTCCACTCATTTCTGCCGGCAGGTCTACGTTTGCAGGAAAAGTGCTCCCGTCCACGCAGGATTCCGCAGACACTGCCTGCGTAGATATCAGTGAGCGGAGAGGACCACTCGCTGCCTTTCTCTTCTGGACCTTGTTGAATCTGCCGGGCTCGCGATCCAGATATCAATGAGGAACAGTAAGCGAGGGATTTCCCGACTCCGCAGTATCGCCCTTGGAAATCTTCGTGAAGGAAACCATCTCAATCTTTTTATTTAAGAATGATGCGATCCTTTTGGCATCCTCGTGGGTTGTCGCCATCGTGAGAACAAAACTGAGAGGGCCTTTGCCCAAACCAATCCACTGTCTCCCTACTGGTTCACAAGCAATATACGGTGTGCCGTCCCCATCTTTCCTGACAGCAAACGTATAAACCTGTCGTTTGGTACCCTCCTCCATAAGTATACTCCTCGTGAGTCCCTATGGCTGAAACGACAAAGGGCATCCCACGCCATTCGATAGGATACCCTTTTTCAGCTTACAACGATTTTTGTTAGACTAAAGTGACATTTACTGCAGCAAGGCCTTTTTTCCCCTGCTCTACGTCAAAAGTAACCCGATCGCCTTCTTTGAGCGACTTGAAGCCGTTTCCATTAATCGCTGAATGATGAACGAATACGTCATCGCCGCCCTCTTGCTCAATAAAACCGAAACCTTTACTGTCATTAAACCACTTTACTGTTCCATTGCCCATAGTGACACCCTCCTTTCCTATAGATTCACACTGTTTCAAACTTCAGGTTGCCACTCAAGACAAATGGATTTTCCCTCAGAACGAAACCGGCTCGCACTATCATGGCGACCCTTTATTATCAAAATAATTTAACCACCTTATTTCTTATGTCAAAAAAATATTCCTTTGTCGCACGAAGTTCAGCCGGTCTGAGTGATGCGTTCAAAATCCTTGATTGAACAGGCCTGCAAAACAGCGTACCTGAACCTTTATGGAGAGTTGAGGAAAATGTCGGAAAATTATCGGATGTCAAATCGTGCAGTATCAAACTCAAGACTATGGACAAGCAATATTAAATCGGGGGACACACAGGTTTACCGCATTTTCTGATATCCTCAACATACCAAAACGAATGCCAAATCTGAGATAGTGAAAGATCAGGAGAAATGAGCGTTGGATAATGTCAAGATATCACGGACGTTCGGCCGTCCCCGTGAAAGAGAGAAGAAAACCATTGGAAAACCGTAGGAGAAAAAATTATTTTTGTACCGTTGTATCTGAGAATGTTGAAATTGCTTTAAAAAATAGACCTCTCCTCAGTCTTGAACAAAAAAATGAGCTGTTTGTCCAATGCAATCAACATGAGTGCCAATATGTCGATCTTAATCAACTTCCCTGTCCTTTGTGCCTCGACCTCTTTGCGGAAGAAATTGGAAAGCAGGAAGAAAAACGAAGAGATAGAAGAATGGGATTCTGAAACCAATGAATCCAAAAGTATCATCCCCATCAAAAGCCTTTGATATGTCATAGGGCAAATCCGAGGACCAGTTGCTCCCGCAAGACTCGTGTGGCCCAATGGCGGAATTGTGTGCCGCGTGTGGATTTGACCCGCCGGCCCACCGAAATGATAACATCCAGGTTGTACTATTGAACCTGATAGTTCTTACCATCTTTCGCAGTATGTTCAATTTTTGCGCGAACTGCCGCTTCCTGAAGTTCCCCTTCCATAAACATTTTGCACACGTGCTTCGTGATGATCGAGCGCCCCCTGCCGAACAATGCACCCGTTTGATCCTGGGTCAGCCAGGCCGCTTCTTTTTCAAGACGAACCCTCAACTGGACCTTGCCGTCTTCCGTAAGGAACTATCTGAAGATTCGGACTACTTCTCGGGGTTATCTGACATTTTCCCTGGAGCCCATGCACCCATGAATAGTTCAATTCCGTACTCATGAGTATGTGGATGGACACCATTTGGCATGGTTGAATAATGGACTGCGGTTTGCAATCAAAGGCCTCTCTGATGAGAAGAAATCGCATTGTTTCGGATCTCGGAAACAGCACGGTCCGGAAGGGATACTCACATGCTCGGAGAAGGCAAGATGGACAATCTTTTGACAACCCATTATAAATGTGGAATGTAACAGCGTTAGCTGAAATTGGACGCCTTGTTCGGAATAGGCAATGAATGAGGCGATACCTTGCCATACTGAACCAAATTCCAATATGAGCAATCAACTGAGCCATCCTCCAGGAACAATCATCGAATCCATCCGTGGTATCGTGGATCGGGTCACTTACCACAACCCGGATAACGGGTGGTCCGTTCTGCGTGTTTCCCCTTTTGACAATCCCTACCAGCAGGAAACGGTCACGGTCCATCAGACAAAGGTCTTTGCCGGTGCCACCATGGAATTCCATGGTTCCTGGACCGTGCATCCGAAATTCGGTCGCCAATTCAAGGCCACAAGGGCGGTTGAGAAAAAGCCCGCCACGACCGCCGCATTGGAAAAATACCTCGGGTCAGGGCTCATCAAAGGGGTCGGCCCAAAGACGGCGAAAAAGATTGTAAGACACTTTGGAAATGACACCCTGGAGGTCTTTGAAAATGAGATCGAAAGGCTCACCGAGGTGACAGGAATAGCCCAGAAAAAATTGATCATGATCACCGATGCCTGGGTTGAGCATCGCGCGATCAGAGAAGTGATGATGTTCCTCCAGTCCCACGGCATCAGCACCCTTTTCGCCGTCAGGATCTACGAGGAGTACGGGGACAATGCCATTGAATATGTGAATGAGGATCCCTACCGGCTGGCCCGGGATTTTTACGGCATCGGCTTCTTTTCAGCGGACAAGGTCGCACTGAGCATCGGCCTTGACAGAAACAGTCCGCAAAGGATCAGGGCCGGCATCAGTCACGTCCTTGCAGCCAGCCGGGAATTCGGCCATTGTTACCTGACAGAATCGCAAATCACCGCCCAGGTGAATGAACTCTTGGAACTGGAACTTGATGACCGGATGTCCGACTACCTCAATCAGATGGAGCGGGAAGGACTTGTGATGGTCCGTGAACTCAGAGATCCGGCCGGGGCGACCGAATCCTGCTATTATTCCAAATCCCTCTATTTCGATGAATTGTACGTCGCCAAGAGGATTTCCGATACCAGGGCGCCGCTCATTGTCAACAAGGACCGGGTTGACCGCTGGGTCAATCGCTACTGCAAAATGAAAGACTTTTCCCTGAGCGATGAGCAGGCCGATGCCGTCAAGGGCATCGTCTGTGAAAGATTCTCCATCCTGACGGGGGGCCCCGGCTGCGGAAAGACGACCACGACCCTGGTCATCGTCAAGCTGCTTGAGGCGATGCAACGGAAAATCCTGCTTGCCGCCCCGACCGGCCGGGCCGCCCAGCGTATGATGGATGTCATCGGGAACGAATCCAAGACAATCCATCGCCTGTTGGAGTGGCAGAACGGCCAATTCAAGAAGAATGAGGAACATCTCCTTGATGTGGATTTCGTCATCGTTGATGAATGCTCCATGCTGGATATCAGCTTGACTGCTTCCCTGCTCAAAGCGATTCCATTCGAAAGCCAGATCCTTTTTATCGGCGATGCGGACCAGTTGCCCTCTGTCGGGGCCGGCAATGTCCTCCGGGATATTATCGCCTCCGGTAGAGTCAAGTGTTTTGAATTGAAAAAAATTTTCCGACAGGCCCGGGAATCCCTCATCATCCGGTATGCTCACCAGATCAACAACGGAGACCTTCCCCATATTGATTCGCCCTTCAAAAAGCCTGAGGTTTGGCGTCGACAAGTGGATTGTCTCTTTATGGATTCCGATGAGGCCACGAAAGAGCAACTTAACTTTATCGCCAGGGTCAAGCGCTTCTATGGGACCGAGCCACCCGGGGAGTCCGGTACAGGCCAATCAGACCCCGATCCCTACGAGTTCAGAATAAACGAACCGGTTGTCCCCTACGAAACGGAGTTGATCATTCCCAGGAAATTTCAGCACGTGGATCTGGAAGAGTTATTAAGGGCCAGGGGCGGAGTTGATGAATTGTTGTCGGTCTTGAAAAGGGTCCATCCCTGGTCATCGCTCCATTACGGACTGTCGGCCTTGGATGTGGTCAGGAAGCTGTATCTGGAATGGATGCCCAAATATTTCGGAGAAAAGACGGAGATCCAGATTCTTTCCCCTATGACCAGGGGCAGTCTGGGTACGGTCAGCTTGAACAGGGTGATCCAGGAATCGGCCAACCCTCCTGAAAAGGGAAAGGGGCAATTCAGTCTGGGAGAGAGAATCTTCAGGGTCGGTGACCGCGTGATCCACCGCCGCAACAATTATGACCTCAACGTCTTCAACGGCGACATCGGCGTGATCCGGGAAATCGACACGGAGGCACTGACCTTATCCGTGTCATTTTCTCCCGACGGACGGATCGTGGATTACACTGCAGATGCCATCCCGGAGCTGGATCTGGCCTATGCCATTACGATCCACAAATCACAGGGGAGCGAATTCGAAGCGGTTATCATTCCGGTCCTCACACAGCACTTTAAAATGCTGTTCCGGAACCTGATCTATACCGGTCTTACAAGGGCAAAAAAATTGGCTGTCCTGGTTGGAACGCGCAAGGCATTGGCCATGTCCGTCAAGAATCAGGACACCAGTCAGAGGCAGACCTTGCTGAAGGAACTCCTGCGCGGGCATTCGACCGGGACGAATCAGTGTACCCCGCTGTGAAGGCGCCTTTCGACCCTTTCCCCGGCGTTCTCATCAGACCTTTGCCACGGGCTCGACCCGGGGCGCCGGAGGCAGGTCCTTCTTGTAGACCAGGGTACGGTAGGGGAAGGGGATCTCCACACCCTCCAGGTCAAACCGTTTCTTGACATTCTCGAGGATCCACCACCTCGCGGACCAGGAATTGTCTACATCCGAGACCCACATGTAGAGGCGCAGACCGATTGAAAAATCGCCATGGGAGATGACCCTGACCCAGGGCTCTTCCGCCTTTTCGTCCCGGTGGGGGCATTTTTGGGCCTCCTCCAGGATGAGGCGACGGGCAAGATCGATATCCGTGTCATAGCTGACGCCCATATCGATCCTGCAGAGGATCCGCGGATCGATGATACTGTAGTTGATGAGGGGAATACTGTCGAGTTTTTCATTGGGAATGATAAGGCGCTTGTAGTCCCAAGTCCGAAGGATGGTGTGGCGCAGAGTAATATCTTCAATCGTTCCGTATTCGTTTTCAATGGTGACCGCATCACCGATGCGAAAGGGGCGGTAGATTGCCAGAGAGAGGCCGGATATAAGGTTTGCCAGGGTCGATTTTGCGGCAAAGCCCACTATCAGGGCGGTAATCCCGGCACCGGCCATGGCGGTCCCTACAAGTGCCCTCAGACCGGGGACAAGGCTGGCATAGAACACCGTGGCCATGAGGGCGATAATGACGTTTTTGATCCGCAGGATATAAACGACAACCGTCTGATCCACCTTTCGCCCGAGTTTCCCGATGACCCAGCGGGTCCGCTGGACCAGGCGCGTTGAAACGGTCATGGCAAGCCAGGTCAAGAAGATGAAGAAAAGGGCCAGCACCAGGGCCCCCAGGGGGCTACCCGGGTCCCATAATTTTTCGACGGAAAACCAGTTCCAGCTCATGATACACTCCTGACTCTTTTCTCCGGTCCGCCGTCAGCAGGAAGAACCAGAAACCAATCGAACATGGATCGTCGGCCTTTCACAAAATGAAATCCGTGCTGAGGAAGTTGGATTTTCGCTCCCTTACAATTTGAGAAATGATGGTTCGATTAAGTTCCGTCTCCTTGGCCGCCACAAGAGTCCTGATGGAGAAGACCCGGAGCGCATCCGAGACCGAGAGGGTCCCTTCGGCCGAGTCCTTTCTGCCCGTAAAGGGAAAGGTGTCCGGCCCCCGCTGGCACTGGCTGTTGAGGTTGACCCGGCAGACCTGATTGACCAGGGGGTCCACGAGACGGGCGATCACATCGGCATCTTTGCCGAAAATGCTCAACTGCTGCCCGTAATCTGAATTGACAACATATTGAATGGGGCTTTCGATGTCCTCAAAGGGGGTCACGGGGATGACCGGCCCGAACTGCTCCTCGCGGTAGAGTCGCATCCTCCCGCTGACAGGATAGACGATCGCAGGATAGAAGAAGCTCTCCTCAACCGTTCCTCCCCCGGGATTGACCACACGCGCACCCCGATCTTCAGCATCCCGGACCAGTTCCTGAAGAAAGGCGGGTTTTCCCCCCTCCGGCAGGGGCGTCAGGAAGACACCCTCCTCCCAGGGCATCCCGCATTTAAGCTCTCCGACGGCCTCAGAGAACCCGTGGAGAAATGAATCCGCGATCTCCTTCTCGACAAAGATCATCTTCAGGGCCGTACAACGCTGGCCGTTAAAGGACAGGGTACCGGAAACACATTCCCTGACGGCGCTGTCAAGGTCTGCGTCGGCGAGCACAATGGCGGCGTTCTTGGCCTCAAGGCCCAGCACACACCGCAGACGATGGGGCTTGGGATGCAGTTTTTTGAGACGATCGGCCACCGGACTGGTCCCGATGAAGGCCAGCACATTCACCTTGGGTGACGACATGATGGGGCTTATCACCTCCGGGCCGCGGCCGAAGAGGATATTCACGACCCCTGCGGGAAAGGCCTCCCGGAAGACATCGAGCAGGGGGCCGTAGAGCAGAAGACCGTGCTTCGGGGGCTTGACGATCGTGCTGTTTCCCATGATGAGGGCCGGGATCAGGGTTGTGAGGGTCTCGTTGAGGGGATAGTTGAAGGGTCCCATGCAAAGGACCACCCCAAGGGGGGCACGCCGGATCTGCCCGATAATACCCTGCTCGATCACGAATCTCGAGCACACCCTGTCCAGATCCTTCAGGGCATCGATCGTAGAGCGGATATAGACCACGGTCCGGTCGAACTCCTTTTCGGAATCGCCGAGGGACTTTCCCACCTCCCACATAAGCAGACGCACGACCTCCCTCTTTTTCTCCACCATACCGTAAAGGAAATCCTGAATGTGTTTGATGCGGTCGCCCACGGACAGGGTGGGCCAGCGGCCCCTCCCGTTGCCGTAGGCACAATCCGCTGCCTCCAGTGCCCTCAAGGCCTCCTTTTCCGTCAAAAGGGGGTATCGACCCAGCAGTTTGGGTGCAAGCCCTCCCCCCGCCCGGAGGCGCACCGGTGAAATCACGTCCGCCATAGGACCATGCCAGCGGCAAAGTTCCCCGTTGACGAGGTATTCGTCCTGTATAATGGGTGTCTCCAGGCGGAAGTCGTCCGGGATGTGCGCCTCTTCAGGGAAAATGGGACCGGGGATGTCCTGCGGATTCATACCGTTTTTCCTCCTCCCGTGTCTGGGTCAAGGCAGGGTCACAGAATTTTTTGACGGATAATGCCCCTCAACCTTATTTGTCATGAATTATTCTCACGCGGAAGCACGATGCGGGCATCTGCCACGATACAGGCATCAGCAGTGCACATGACGGGATTGAGGTCCATGGATTCAATCCTGCCGCCCAGCTCCACAACAAGATCGGAAAGGGCCAAAAGGGTCTTTGTGAGTGCCGCGATCCCTATTGAGGTGCGTCCCCTGTACCCTTCAAGGAGCTGGTGGGCCTTAAGCCCGCTGATCATGGACCGGACGTCCGCCTTCTTTAACGGAGCCATGCGTATGGAGGCATCCCTGTAAATCTCCACCCCGGTCCCGCCGATCCCGAGAAGGATGACGGGGCCGAACTGATAGTCGATCTTGGCGCCGATGATCAATTCCAGACCCGCGACCATCTCCTCCACAAGTACACCGCAAAAGCCTTCAAGGGTCGAAAACCTTTGAAAGACATCCCTGAGGGCCTCTTCCCCCTGGATGCCGACAGCCACCCCGGCCACGTCGGATTTGTGCAAAATCTCCGGGGAGACAACCTTGGCAACCACGGGGTAGCCGATTTCCCCTGCAAACTGAAGGGCCTCCTCCGGGGTCATCGCCCGGGTGAACCTCGGGACCATCAGGCCGGCCAGGGCCAGAAGCCCCTTGGCATCGGGTTCCAGGACCCAGCCCGTTTTTCCGGCCCCGGCAAGAATATCCAGGATCTCTCTTTTCAGCACGGTTTACACCTCCTCATGGCCTCGGCCATCAACACCGCCCCCTCGATGGAGGGCGATGCCGGGATCTGATGAATTTCAAACCCTTCGACAAGCACCCGGTATTTATCGATATGGGGTACATAGGCGATCAAGGGCTTTCCCTCACGCTGGTACAATTGACCCAGGCGTGCCCCAAGATCGAGGGTGATTCCCGGCTGATAGGGCAACAGGAGCACAAGGAGGCAATCGATTTCGGGAGATCGACTCAAAAAGGCCGCGGCCTGCATGAAGTCATCGTCCACGGCGCTGCCGGTAAGATCTACGGGATTGCCCAGGGAGGCGATTTGTCGAATGCTTGGAGAGAGCTTCTCCCGTATGGTTTCCCGCAGTTCGAGGGAAAGTTGGGGGGTATCGATCCCGTACCCGGCACAGGCGTCCACGGCCAGGGCGCCATGTCCCCCGCTGCTGGTGACGATTCCGATGTGACCTTCAATGGGTTTATGATAGCGGCTGAGGGATTCGCAGAATGAGACCAGTTCCAGTTCGTTTTTCGCCTCCACCACGCCGTACTGATGAAGAACCTCGGAGAAGACCCTGTAGTCGCCGCCCAGGGAGGCGGTGTGACTGGATACGGCCCTGCTGCCGGCATCACTCTTGCCTGTCTTGATGACGATGACCGGTTTGGGGCTCTTGCCCGCCTCAATGACGAAATCCCGGCCTTCATTCCTTTCGAATCCTTCAATGTAAAAGGCGATCACGCTGGTTCCAGGATCATCGATAAGATATCGCAGGAGTTCCCTTTCTCGAATCATGGCCTTGTTGCCGATGCTCAAGGCAAGAGAGAGACCGATGCCTTCTTCCGCAAACTTGACCATCTGGTCCACGAGTATGCCGCCGCTCTGACTGACCACGGCCACGTTCCCCCGGGCAGGGTAAACGATACGTTCAGAAGGCAGGAAGAATGTGTCCACATGGTCCGGGGCATAGATGCCGAGGCAGTTCGGGCCGATAAACGGAAATTCCGCCTCCCGTGCAAGGGCAACGATCCGTTTCTGAAGTTCTCTTTGACCTGTCTCAGCGAATCCGCCGGAGACCACGGCGGCGCCTCCTACGCCGGCCCTGATGCAATCGGAGAAGATCTCGGGACAATGTTCGGCGCGAGTCGCAATGACGGCGAGGTCGACCTTGTCGGGAATGTCCGACACCTTTGGATACACTTTGCATCCCTGGAGAACCCCGCCCCGGGGATTAACAGGATAGACCTGTACCGGATGCCGGAGATGGTTCTTGTTAAAGACCACGTTGGCGGGGTGCCGATCGTTGGTCAGTGACACGCCGATGATGGCCATGGTCTTGGGTTTAAACAGGGTATCGAGTCTCACGGATTCTGACCTCCTCTTTTCTGCAATCAATAACCGCTCGGTTCAGGGTTTGTCAGGAACGCTGACCTGGAGCCTTTCCGCCAGGGAGAAAAACCGCCGAATCCATCGCCCGCTGTGATCATCGCCGGCATCGGCCGACATCACCTGATCCGGGTAAATTGACTGACAAATATGGTAACAGATGTTCTGAACCGTCCACAAGTTCACTTGAACCGGAAAATCATCAAGAAGCGTCAGGGCGGCGTCCAACTCATCGAGCAGTGCAATATTTTTGGGGTCCTTTTCCCACACCTTACCCATGGCTTCAAGCGACTTCCGGAGCCCGTATTCCAGGGTTTCCTTTTCCAGTGACGAACCTGTGGATATTGCCTCTTCAAGGAGTTCTCTGACTCTTTCCGGCTCCAGCGGATGCCGTTTTAAAGCACGTTTGAGTTCAGCGTTGACGACGAATTCCGCAGCCAGGGACAGGGCACCGGGAAGCGGGCTGTTGGAATTCTTCAGAAAGCGGATCATAGGGATGTGGGTTTCGTAGAGTTGGCGGTAGGTCTTCTCGGCCTCCTGGAGCGCCGGCTCCATGATCAAATCGAGAATTCTTCTCTGTTCATCCCGGAAAAGAGATCTCAGGGAAAAGGGAGACGGACCGAAATGGTTATCCAGGCTTCGAATGGTTTCCGGAATATCTCCATGTATAAAGATTTCCGAGAGTCGTTCAATCAAATGCTGATATTCCTCTTCCCCCCTGAATTCCCTGACGCCGCAGGTCATGTTGTGGTCTCCCAAATGAAGGACACCAAAGCTTAACCGTGCCGAATCCCCCGTTATTTGGGAGGTGAATCCGGCACGACCCAGGACAAGGCCGGCCTTTCCCGACCTGGAGATACGGTAGTCCTCACGATTGACATCGTAACAGAAGATGGTGCACTGCTCCTCATATTCCTTAAAAAGGGAGCTCATGGCATAGTGGGCCGCGACCCTTTTCAGGTCAGCCACAGCGGGCTCGACGAATGCTTCATATATCTGCCTGCCGTCCGGTCGGTCCGGCATATTGCTTTTGGCCCGCACCAGGATATCGAGGAAGGACGTCTCGAAGTCGCAACCCAGGACTTCCCCGGCCAACTGGAGGACCCGTCCCGCATACTGCAGGATCTGGATCGTCTCGATGCCGGAAAGATCATCGAAAAACCAGCCACAACTGGTGTACATGAGCATGGCGTGACGCTGAAGTTCCAGGAGCTTCAGGGCGGTCTGCCTGTCTGCTTCCCGCAATCCGTGAACACCGTATTTCTTCAAAAAAAGCCGGATCGTTTCCGGTGAACGGCGAAGAAGACACGCGATGTAACCGTTACGGGCCTCCCAGGGATCCTTGAGGTACCGGCGGGCCTCCTTTTCATAGACAGGCGCCACGATATCCCTCAGCCGGTCCAGTGCCCCACGCAGGTGTTCCCTCCATTTCTGATTCCCCCCCGGATGGGTTCCGATACGGCACCCGCAATCACTCCGCCATCGCTCGACTCCATGGGCACAGCTCCAGGAGGTGTTTTCCTGGATCTCCACCTCATGGGTCGGCGGGTGTTCCTCCAAGTACTGGCCGTAATTGGTGAGACGGGCGAGGTTTTTCGTTTCAATATGCTTCAGGGCATAGGCCAGGGCCATATCCCCAAAGCGATGGTGGTGACCGTAACTCTCCCCGTCCGTTGCGACATGCAGCAATTGCGGCCAGGTCCGGCCGTCTGAAAAGCCTCCCAGAAGGCGCTGAACAAAGTTTTCACCGCTGCTCAGCAGCTTTTCGAAGGCCACGGCACGGGATATGGCGCCGTCGTAAAAGAAAAGGGCCATCGTGTCCCCTGAAGGCAAAGAGATCTGATAGGCCCTGGTGGGATCGATTTTTCCACCCTTCATGTCCTCCCAGGTCTTCTCTCCGAGGGGTCGGATCCTGGCGGCCTGATGCTGGGCGAGAATCGTGAAAGCGACACCCTGATTCGCGAGGATTTCAAGTGTCTCAAGGTCCACCGCCGTCTCGGGAAGCCACATGCCCTCCGGTCTTCTCTGAAACCGATGTGTAAAGTCCCTCATGCCCCAGAGGATCTGAGTAATCTTGTCCCGGCGGTTGGCCAGGGGCAAGATCATGTGGTTGTATGCCTGTGCAAGGGCCGAGCCGTGACCGGAAAATCTCTCCCGGCTTTGCTTGTCTGCTTCCAGAACCGCCTCATAGACCAAAGGGGCGTTTTCTTCCATCCAGGCCAGAAGAGTGGGGCCGAAGTTGAAGCTGATCTTTGCATAGTTGTTCACGATCTCAACGATCCGGTTCCTGTCGTCCAATATGCGGGACTTGGCATTGGGCGCATAACACTCCGCCGTAACCCTCCTGTTCCAGTCATGGTAGGGATAGGCGGAATCCTGCAGATCAACGGCCTCGATCCAGGGATTCTCCCTGGGGGGCTGATAGAAGTGACCATGAATGCAGATGTAACGTTGCATAGATTAAACCATTTCCTTACCTGGTACCATCTCCCGCATGTCGGATCATAGTCATCGCTCACGCCTTAGATAGACCGCGGACAGGGGCGGCAGCGTCAGTTTCAGGGAAAAATCCCGGCCGTGAACCGCTAGGGCCTCCGCCTCCACGCCGCCGAGATTGCCGAGTCCGCTCCCGCCGTACTCCCGGCCGTCGCTGTTGAGGACCTCCTTCCAGAATCCCCCGCTCGGCGCCCCTATCCGGTATCCGATCCGGGGAACCGGCGTAAAATTGCAGACGACCATCATGGTTTCTCCGGAGGATCTTGCGTTGCGTATGAGGCTGACAACACTTGCATGGTGGTCCGTACAATCAATCCATTCGAAGCCCGAGGGATCAAAGTCCAGCTCAAAAAGGGAGGGCGCGCTGCGGTAAAGCCGATTCAGGTCCTTGACCCATCGCTGGACGCCCTGATGAAAGGGGTATTCGAGCAGATACCACTCAAGGCCTGCCTCATGGTACCATTCACTCCACTGCCCGATCTCCGCGCCCATGAAAAGAAGCTTCTTGCCGCACTGGGCGTACATGTAGCCGAAGAGCAGTCTCAGGTTTGCGAATTTCTGCCAGTCGTCTCCCGGCATCTTCCTCAGGAGCGATCCCTTGCCGTAGACCACTTCATCATGAGAGAGCGGCAGAACAAAGTTCTCGTGATAGGCATAAAGCATTCGAAAGGTCAGGTAATTATGGTGGTAGCCCCTGTGAATCGGATCCTTGGACATGTAGGCCAGGGTGTCGTGCATCCACCCCATGTCCCACTTCATACCGAATCCCAGCCCCCCCACATAGGTGGGCCGTGAGACCATGGGCCAGGCCGTGGATTCTTCCGCGATGGTCTGGGCGTGGGGAAAACTCCTGTACACTTCTTCGTTGAAGCGTTTCAGAAAGGCAATGGCCTCGATGTCTTCGTTCCCTCCATAAGGGTTCGGGATCCAGTCCCCTTCCTTGTGGCCGTAATCCAGATAGAGCATGGAGGCCACGGCATCAACGCGGAGGCCGTCTGCGTGGTATCTGTCCAGCCAATACATGGCACTGCTGATCAGGAAACTGCAGATTTCATTCCGGCCGTAATTGAAAATGAAGCTGTCCCAGTCCGGATGAATACCCTTTCGAGGGTCGTCATGCTCATAGAGATGGGTCCCATCAAAGAAGCCAAGACCGTGCTCGTCACCGGGGAAATGGGAAGGGACCCAGTCGAGGATCACTCCGATGCCGTGCTGGTGCAGGGTATCGATCAGGTACATGAAGTCCTGGGGTGCACCATAACGGCTCGTAGGGGCGAAATAGCCCAGGCACTGATATCCCCAAGACCCATAAAAGGGATGTTCTGTGACAGGGAGAAATTCCACATGGGTGAAGCCCATGTCGCTGACATACTCCGCCAGCCGTGGCGCCATCTCCCGGTAGGTCAGGGAGCGGTTCCCCTCTTCGGGGATCCGCATCCAGGAACCCAAATGCACCTCGTAGACGGCCATGGGGGCGTTGGATGCCATGGATCGGCGTCTTTGGTTCACCCATTCCCGGTCCTTCCAGACGTAATCAGTGGCCCAGACCCTGGAGGCCGTCTTCGGCGGCACTTCGCACCAGAAGGCAAAGGGGTCGGCCTTGTCGACCCGGTAACCCCTGTAGCGGGACTGCACATGGAATTTGTAGGCGTCGCCGTTTCCCACTCCCTCTGCGAAACCTTCCCAGATGCCGGATCGGCCCTTGCTCCAGAGGGGGTGCTTCTCCTTGTCCCAGCCGTTGAAGTCCCCCATCACACAGACCCGTTCAGCATCCGGCGCCCACACAGCGAAATAGGTGCCCTCCATGTCACCATGGGTCACAGGATGGGCCCCCATCTTTTCGTAGAGCCGGAAATGAGTCCCCTCGTTAAAGAGGTGAAGGTCGTCGTCCGTCAACAGGGAGAAGTCATGGAGAACCCCATTTCCCTTGGAATTTTCGTCTGTCATTGTTTCTCCTCCGGAGTCTCAGTTGATGCAAGCTTGCCCGGGAGCAATGACTCATAAAGCTCCAGGTATCTCCGGGCGGATCGAGCCCAAGAGAAGTCTTCCCTCATACCATTGGCCCTCAGGGCGTTCCAGGCGTTCGGGCTTTCATAGATGCCGACGGCCTCGCGGATCGCGGCGAGACAGGCGGCCGGTTCGTAGGCCGTAAATTTGAATCCGTTACCCCGCCCGCTCTGTGGATCAAAGGACGTCACCGTATCCTCCAGTCCTCCTGTCGCCCGGACCACGGGAACCGTCCCGTATCTCAGGGCATACATCTGGGTCAGTCCGCAGGGTTCGTAACGGGATGGGATGAGAAAGAGGTCCGCCCCCGCTATGATGCGGTGGGCCAAGGGATCGCTGAATCCGACAAAGATCCCCATCCTTCGGCTCCGGGCCACGGCCTTGTCCCTCAATGCCTCCTGGATCTCATCGTCCCCGGAACCCAGGATCACGAGCCCCACATCCAGCCCCAGGACATCATCCAGGATATCGAGAAAGAGATCAAGGCCCTTTTGCTTGTCGAGCCGTGTGACCATGGCGAGAAGGGGCCGGTTCATCAGACCGGGGTCCAGGTTCATCTCCTCTATCAGGGCCTCTTTGCATGTCTGCTTCCCTTCCAAAGTCTCCCCAGAGTAGTTTGTCGCGATGTGCTCATCCCCGGCCGGATCCCACTGACTGTAATCGACACCGTTGAGGATTCCATGGAGGAAGGCCTTTCGGCGCCTCAGGATCCCCTCCATGCCCAGACCGTATTCAGGAGTCTGGATTTCTTGGGAGTATTTGGGGCTCACGGTTGTTACGGCTTTGGAGTAGACGATACCGGCCTTGAGGAGACTGAACTTTCCCCAGTACTCGATTCCTTCCGGGTGGAAGGTCTCGGCTCGGGAAAGGCCGGTCAGGGGAAATTTCCCCTCGGGGAAGATACCCTGATACCCGATATTGTGGATGGTAAAGACCGAAGGCGTTCCGGCCAGGAACGGGCTCCTGCGGTAGGGTCCCTTCAGGAGTGCGGGCACCAGGCCGGTCTGCCAGTCATGGCAGTGAATCACATGGGGTCTGAACGAGAGCCGCTCCGCCAGCAACAAGGCTGCATGGGACAATACCGTGAAGCGCTCAAGGTTGTCGTAATAGTCCCCCATGGCGTTGCCGTAGAGATGGGGACGATCGTAGAGGTCTTCCCGCTCTATGAGATAGACAGGAAGACCATCCTCCCCCTGAGCTTCCAGGACATTTACAGAGAGTTTTATAGGCCCGAGGGGGACCTTCAGGTCCCTGATCAGGAGCTGTCTTTCGAAATTCCCATCCTTCACGTCGCAATAATAGGGGAGTACGGATCTTACATCCGCGCCCATCCTCCTTAGTGCCACCGGAAGGGCCCCTGCCACATCGGCCAGTCCCCCTGTCTTTGCAAAGGGAACCGCCTCGGGAGAGAGAAAAAGGATTTTCATAGCTTCCTCTTCATGGCGTTCCAACTCCGGCATCAATGTACGCAATGAGCGGAGCCTTGGACGGCGGAGCAGACGCAGTGCGGAAAACAGGCCTGCCCTGCTCGGAGCACAACATTTTAAGGGGACCAGAGGGCTTCATACACATACACAATCAAGGCTCCCGACGTTGCAGCATGAGGGTCAATGCACAAGGGTCTTCACCGGACCAGTACGAGCCTCACGTCCATCACATTGGTCTTTGTCGGACCCGTGACCAGGAGGTCATCCGTCTTTTCGAGGAAGTGGTATGCGTCATTATTTTGCAGAAAGCGCAGCGCCTCCATTTCCGCCTCCCGCCCGCGGATTACCGTCCCGGGATCCACCAGACCCCCGGCCGCATCCGTCGGACCATCGTTGCCGTCCGTCCCCCCGCTCAAGATAACCACCCGGGGGGGGAGATCCACGAGATCCAAGGCCGCTGCAAGGCAGAACTCCTGGTTTCGGCCTCCAAGGCCGTTTCCCCGCAGCGTCACGGTGGTCTCACCCCCCGAGATGATACACGCGGGGGCAGGCAGGGGACGGCCCGTCTTCAGGACCTCTTTTGCCATGGCGCTGTGAACCCCGGCAACCTCCCGGGTTTCTCCCTCGATCATGGAGGAGAGGATCAGTGTCGCGTAACCCAGGAACTCGGCCCTCTCTTTTGCAGCCTCCAGGGCCAGCATGTTGCTTCCCACAACGATATTGAAGACGCGATCAAAGATGGGATCACCCGCCTTGGGGGTCTCCGGGATATGCCCCGCCGCCCCTTCATGGATGTGCCTCTGGATTTCGGGAGGGATTTCCTGAAGGCCATATTTCTGAAAAATCCGCAGAACGTCCCCGAAGGTGGACGGATCGGGGACAAAAGGTCCCGAGGCTATGACGTCCATCCTGTCTCCCACCACATCGGAAAGCATCAGATTGACCACGGCGGCCGGGAAGGCCGCCCGGGCCATCTGCCCCCCTTTGGACAGGGATATATGCTTCCGTACCGCATTGATTTCATCGATACTCGCCCCGCAGGCGAGGAGGCTGCGGGTAAGGGACTGCTTGTCCGCAAGGGTAATCCCTGCAGCCGGCTGTGGGAGCAGGGCCGAACCTCCGCCTGAGATCAGCGAAAAAACCAGATCCCTTTCATCCCTATCCTCCAGGAACGCAAGGATCTCCTTTGTCCCCTCTACGCCCTTCTGATCGGGTACGGGATGCCCTGCCTCAAGGACCTCCGTGAATCCCACTTTGTCCGTGAAACCGTACTTGACGTTGATGATTCCGCGATAGATCTTCCCGCCCAGAAGGACCTCCACGGCCTTGGCCATCGGGGCCGTGGCCTTGCCGGCGCCCACCAGAGAGATGCGGTCAAAATCGTTCAGATCGAGGCCGGCATCGAACTTGTTTCCGGTTCCTAGATACAACCTGTCCCCCTTGACATGCACAAACCGCCTTACGGCCTCAAAAGGATCCACGGCCTCGATCGCCCTGTTGAATATGTCCCGGGCCTCAAAGCGCATCTGTGGGATCAGGGTGTCCTTCACGATACTCGGAATCTCCTTTTATTCATTAACGGTCCTTGGCCCGTTCTCACCGGGCCCTTCGGCGTGCGAAAGTCTCAAACATTGTCCGACTCCACGGCCTCCATGAGTTTGGTATAAATGTTGGGGACACTGTAAAGGACGCGGTTCCAACTGGGTATCACGGTGCTTTCGTGGGGCCCCTTGCTCTGTTCCCAGGCCGTCCACAGGAAGCCTCGGAAATATTGAACCGTGAGTTCTTCATTGTAGCGGTCATAGACCAGCCCATTGACTTCTGCATCGTCACTGTAACTCTTGATGAAGCCCAGGGCATTTTCATAGTATGAATGGAGGATCATGTCTACGACAGAATCATCCAGGGGGAATCCATGGGATCGGACATAGTTTAGGTAGAATTTGGCAATGTCCACCACCATGCGGTGCAGTCCCTTGTTCCTGTCATCCGGTGACAGCTCCTGGTGCTTGTGTTCGTAATTGGGGGTCAAATCGATCTGGGCGATCTTTTCCGGAATAACACGCTTGTAGACCTCGGAAAGGGTGCTGACCTCCAGGCCCCAATCATAGGCGATGTTGATCCCACGGGCAAGATTGGTGGAGAAACTGAATTCTCCGGCAAGGGGGTAGTTGAAGGTGCGATGGTAGGCAAAAAAGCGTCTGAGTTCATTCAGTTGTCGCTCCGCCATGATTCGGCTCATGACGTCCACGAAGGGTGTGACAAAAAGCCTTGTAACCCTTCCCTTCATTTCCCGTTCCGTGGGCGATATCCTGGCATAGTATCCTTTGCAGAATTCGAAATCATTATTGGGGTTGGCCGTGGGCTCGATGAGGCGCCCGAGCAGGATGCGATCATAGGTCACGATGTCGCAATCGTGCAGAGCAATCACGTCACAGTCCTCCCGTGCAAAGAGATAACCCAGTGCAATCCATACAGACTGCCCCTTCCCCTGCACCCCTGTAGAGATGTCTCTTTTCTGGATTTCCTGGAAAATGTCCTGAATGCGTTGCCCCTCCACCCATACGACCTTCACATCGACTTTAGAGGATCGCAACTGTCCGAAATATTTTCTGGCCTCTCGGAACTGCGCCTCCTCCGGTGCGCCGCCCAGGGCAACGACCACGTTGTGGAGGTATTTCACCTTCCGAATTTCTTTGATGATCCGGTCCAGCACAGTGGGATTCTGGATTTCCGAATAAAGAGAAGGAAGGAGAAGACTGATTTTTACATGAGCGGCATACTCCTCCAGTTTCCTTTCCAGTTTTCCGAGATATTCCTTCTGATCAAAGGCCTCGTAGAGGGGATGAAGATTTGTGATGATACCTTCCTGATGAAAGTCGGCCATGACACACCCTCCTTTCCTTTCTCTCACCGCATAGTGTCTGTTTTTCCGGGCCGGGGGAAAAAGGGATTCAAGGGAATGTCATCACCCTGGATCCAGTCATGCCCTCAGGCAACCCGGGGGTCCATACAAAGGAACAGTTCTGATCTCGAAGAGGCCCCACACGCTTCTCAGTTTGAAGTCGTCGACCGTTCCGTATACTTCTGATTCCAGATCTGGACGAGATAATCCTTGTGGTCTTCAAATTTTATTGCCTGCTCTTCAACGAGCTCCTCGGCACCCTGGGAGGACATCTCCCAGCTCTGGCGCACAAAGGAAGCCACCCGGGCGTAGTAGAGAGGGGTGATGAAATCGATCAATTTGTTCCGGTTCACGGTCCAGGTATGGAAGGTGGCCGCCAGTTCATAGAGTATCTGGACCCAGGAATCCGTAGACAAGTGGAAGTCCTTCGGATCGGACTCCCCTGCCCTTCTGATCTCTTCAAAGCAGTCTTTGCAAAAGATATCCTTCCAGAAAACGGCGAATTGCTGGTAGCCGATCTTGAAGTGCTGGATCATGCCGTCGGGGTCGACGGTGACGGATTCGGGCTCGACATAGCCCTCGTAGCCGAAAGTCTCCACCGCTTCGCTCCCTCGAATCCCCTTCCAGTAGGCCTCATGGCGTTCCATGAGTGAGAAGATGGTCCATAGGACCTGACGAAACATGGGCCCGAGGTGCTGTCCCGGGTCCTTGGCATCATGGATTTTGACCCCGAGGTTGGATTGGCAGATACGAAAATTTTGGGTGATGACATTGGTGGTCATCCAGATATCTATCCCGAATCGGGCGACATCCGTCTCCCAGACATCCTGTTCAGAGTAAAACTTTGCCACATCTCTCGACATCGCAAAGTCACCCCCAATGGGCTGTCGAATGCGTTTTCCGTAGAGTGCCCGCGTCAGATTGTAGACGATGTTATTGGTGATAGTCCCATCATATTTGTGCCTGAGGTATACCGGCGCCACAAACTGGTAGCCTTTGTCCAGGACCGGATCGAGCAGATGTTTCACCCAGTCCGGGGTAATACTCCGGAGGTCTGAATCGACCACGGCACAGGCCTTCACCTTGAGATGTTTGGCCGCCTCGAAGACCGAGCGCAGTGCCGTACCTTTCCCCCCGGGTCCCCGGTAGATGGAAACGATCTTCTCCTGCCAGGGTTTGATCTCGAATTCCTTGGCCACTTCTCGCGTGTCGTCCGTGGATCCCCCATCGGCAATAATGATGACGCAGCGGCGGTCCTTGTAATATCGGGCCAGACCGTGGGTGACCATCTGGATGACGTGGGTGATGGTCTTTTGGTTGTTATAGCAGGGGATACCGATGAGGATATCTGCGGACTCGATTTCCTCCAGCCTCTTGGAGGTATAGGCTCTAAGGGCCGTATCGTAATGCATTTCTACCCCTCCCTTCTCTGAAGGTACCCAGACAATGCCGGCACAATGCCTGTGGATGATGATGTGTGACAGCCCGTTTCCGTCCAGATATGCATGATTTCCGGATGAAGCGGTCTGCGCGATCGCCGTTCAGTACTGAGCCTGATGCCTTATCTTTGCATAGCTTAGTTCAGACCAGATCGATGACGGGTGTCAGCGCCTATCCGGGAATGCTCATTTCCGGGTGAGCACTGACCCATAAATATGTTATCATACCGTATCGGGCAAAACAATGGGAAGGAAAAGCTATGGACACGAAACTATTTGAGATATAAAAGGAAATAATATAACATGACAAAATTGAACGCCGGGATCACCCTTCCAAGCAGAGGGCGGATTGAAATGGATCCGGGATAAATCGTTCAACGGAGGGAGTTGCGCCTCATGGTCCGATTCATGGGAAAAATATCCAAAAAGGTGGGCTTGCCGCCGGGCTCACTGGTTCACATCGGGGAGATAAAGGCGGAAAGGGTGCGGATACAGATCATCGATTATGACGAAGAGGACATTGCGGAACAAGATCTTAGGTCTGTCGAAGAGTGCCTGCCATACCTCACCCGGCCTACCACCACCTGGATTAATATCGACGGCATTCATGATGTCGAACTCATCAGAAAGACAGGGGAAATTTTTGACCTTCATCCGCTCATTTTAGAGGATATCCTGAATACCGAACAGCGCCCGAAGCTGGATGACTTCGAAGATTATCTTTACATCAGCCTGAAGATGCTCTCCTATGATACGGAAACCAACCGTTTGATCACGGAAAACCTCAGCCTTGTACTGGGTTCCAATTTTATTATCTCATTTCAGGAATCCGAAGGAGATGTATTCAATCCGGTTCGCGAGAGGATCAGGAAAGGAAAGGGCCGCATTAGAAAAGCCGGCCATGATTACCTCTTGTACGCCCTGCTCGATGCCGTCGTGGACAACTATTTTATCGTGCTCGAAAAAATTGGAGAGGAAATCGAGTCCCTGGAGGAAGGACTGATCACGAACGCCACCCCGAAACATTCTCAGAGGATCCACAACCTGAAACGAGAATTGATTTTCCTGCGCAAGTCCGTCTGGCCTCTGCGAGAAGTGATCGGGAATCTCAACAAGGGGGAATCGGCGTTGATCCAGGACAAGACAGCCGTTTTTTTGAGGGATGTCTACGACCACACCATTCAGGTCGTCGATATCATAGAGACATTCAGAGACATGGCCTCCGGGATGCTGGATGTCTTTCTTTCCAGCGTAAGCAACAGGATGAATGAAGTGATGAAGGTCCTCACGATTATCGGCACCATATTCATCCCCCTGACCTTTTTTGCCGGAATTTACGGCATGAATTTCAAATACATGCCGGAACTGGAATGGCCTTGGGGTTATCCGTCCCTGTGGATGGTATTCATTTTTATCGCGGCCGTAATGGTCACCTTTTTCAAAAGAAAGAGGTGGCTCTGACGGTCGGAGGGAATCGGCTTGTGGATGATGGAATGAGGGATAGGGAGCTTTCCCAAATATCCACGGGAAAAGGTCATTTAACCCATTTTCGAGGAAACGCATGAAAAGCCCGAAAGTAATCATAGGCTCGGTTGTATTCCTGCTGTTCTTGGTCTTTCTTTTTCAAAATATGGAAGACGTCACCTTGCGACTCTATTTTTGGAAAATCTCCATGCCCCAGATCATATTGATCCCCCTTTGCATCGTCTTGGGGTTTTTACTGGGGTACCTTGCGAGCGGAATGATCAGGAAAAAGCGGACAGGTCCAAAGGTCGAACAATAGGGACACAATGCGAACCGGAAACCGCGCGGGCTTGAACAAGGGAGGTTTTTTAAAAGGGAATCGTGACCGATCGAAACCAGAAAGGGGGTGAAAAACCGGTCATCAAAAAAGGAAAGCCTCAGAAACCAAAGTGAATCGTTTTTGGCCTGATTTGACCTTTAACCTAGGAGGGGAAAATGGAGGTTACAACAGTCGTTACGGGGGCATGGAATGCTTTCAGCGCCAAGATCATGTCCTTTCTCCCTGAGTTAATCGGGGCGGTGATCATCTTTGTTATTGGTCTCATCATTGCAAAGCTTATTAAAAAAGCGGTTGTAAAGCTTCTTCGCATCATCCGCTTTGACAGCGCAACAGAGAAAACCGGGGTCAAGGGTTTCCTGGAAAAGGGGAATATCCTGAAGACCCCCTCGGAGATTCTCGGCCTACTGGTCTATTGGTTTATCATGATCCTTGTTCTTGTGGCCTCACTCGATGCCCTGGGCTTACCCATCGTTTCCGACATCCTTAACGATATATTCCTTTACATCCCCAATGTCGTGGCGGCGATCATTGTTTTGATCCTCGGGACGATGTTTGCAAATCTTCTTTCGGCGATTGTTCGGACTGCAGCCTCAAACGCAGGATTTGCCACGGCCGAGGCCCTTTCAAAAGTAGCCTTTTTTGCCGTTGTCTTTTTCTCTGTATCCATCGCACTGATCCACTTGGGGATCGGCGCCGATATTGTGGCGGCCACCTTCATCATCGCCTTTGGGGCCACAGCCCTGGCCCTGGCCCTGGCCTTTGGGCTTGGGGGAAAGGATGCAGCGGCCGAATATCTGAAACGGTGGCTTGAAGACAAAAAGGTCTGACAGGACCAATCAGCTAGAGATTGCAGATCTGCGCACACACATGCCCATAAAAGACATTCATCTCGTCCCCCAAAAAGGATTTGGCAGTGTCTTTTTTGTCTCCCTCTTTTTGGGTTTACTGGGTACCGTGCTTCTCTGGATCCCCGCTCTTGTCTGTGCAGTTTCAGAGATCCCTTATCGCGTCTCATTCAAAGGCCTGGCCGACCGGAAATTCGAACAGACCCTGCAGACCCTTTCGGATACCGTAAAGTTCAGTGACAGGCCGCCCCTCTCGATGCGCCTTTTGAAAAGGCGTGTCGACGGGGATGTTGCCCTGTTCATGAAGGCCCTCAGGGCCCAGGGCTACTTCGCCGCCCACGTAACCCCGGAGATCGACACGCAATCCGATCCGGTCCAGATTATCTTCCAAGTCGAGACAGGCCCCCTTTACAGGATCAGATCTGTTGTTATCCAGACCGTCACGGATACCCCCGACATCATCCCGCCGGACGAGCAGGCCTTCGGCCTTGCGCAAGGAGATCCCGCCCGGAGTGAAAGCATTCTCAAGGCCGAAAGGGGCATTATTGCGTGGTACCGCTCACAGGGTTTTCCATTTGCCGGGATGGACCCGAGAAGGGCCCTCTTGCGTCATGCCCAACAGGATCTTGCCGTGACCTTTTTCGTAGATCCAGGACCAGAGGCACGCTTTGGTCAAACGCAGATAACAGGACTGGAGTCCGTTGAGGAGACATTCGTTCGGAGCAAGTTACCATGGGTCGAAAGGGAACCGTACAATGAGGGCCTGCTTTCGAAGGGGAGAGGGGATCTTATCGAAACAGGTCTTTTTTCGACCGTTCGCATCGAAAAGGGGGAATCTCTGGATCAGGAAGGCCGCCTGCCGATCACCGTCGCCGTCACTGAACGCAAGCACCGTTCGATTCGCGCCGGCTTAAGCTATAAGACCGATGAGGGGCCGGGAGCATCGGCATCCTGGGAGAATCGAAATCTTCGAAGTCGAGGTGAACGCGTGAGCCTGGGAGGCCTGTTCTCGACTTACCTCAAGGAGGGAGAAGGAATTTTCCGCAAGCCGGCCTTTATTCGGGAAGACCAGACACTCAGTCTCTCTTTTCGCGTGGCGGACGATCAGCCCGATGCCTATACCAGCCGCAGCGTTACGAGCACAGCGATGGTGGACAGGTCGCTTGGCGCAAACCTGGCCGTTGGAGGCGGGCTGTCCTTCAAGGCATCCAAAACAGATCAGATTGGAAAAGAAGAAACCTTCAGCCTGATTTCAGTCCCCTTTTACCTGAATTGGAATACCAGCGATGATCTCCTCAACCCCACGCGGGGTGGGCGCCTTTTTCTCGAGGCGGCCCCCTTTTTTGACACCTTCGGGGGGGACAAAAATTTCTACAGGGCAAAGGCGGGTTACAGGCATTATTTGCAGGTTTCGGAGAGGCCGTCACTGATCCTGGCGGGGAGGATCACGCTGGGGTTCATGGGAGGGGCCGAGAGGGACGATATCCCGGCGGACGAACGCTTTTACGGAGGAGGAGGGGGATCTATTCGAGGCTATGCCTACCAAACGGTGAGCCCCCTCTTCTCAGGGACACCTGTCGGAGGGAGGTCGCTGATTGAGGTTTCAGTGGAGACCCGTCTCAAATGTTCTGAAAATTTCGGTCTGGTGGCCTTCCTGGACGGTGGAAGCGCCTTCAAGGATATGCCCTTGGATGCGCATGAGGATTTCCTCCTGGGTGCAGGACTGGGTTTTCGTTACTTCACGCCCTTGGGTCCCCTGCGTTTTGACATCGGCTTTCCACTGGATCGGCGCAGGGGCATAGACGACGCATTTCAGATCTATGTGAGCCTCGGCCAGGCCTTTTAGGGTTTCCCCCTTCAGTGCAATTTTCCTTGGATGTGTGCGGAATGTTGCCGCAAGTAACAAATGGAAAACAAAAAAACAAATAGGTCCTCTTTGAAGATCCTCATCCCTTTGGCCTGTCTGGTCCTCTCCTGTCTTATGCTTATGCTTTTCGGATTGGCGCAGACAAAGACGGGAAAGCGGCAAATTGTGCGGATCATGACCTCCACCCTCAATAAAGACGGCGAAAGACGGGTGAAAATGGGGCGGATCAAGGGCCTTTTCCCTTTTGACATGACCCTGGACCGTCTCGGCCTCAGTGACGAAAAAGGACAATGGATGACTGCTGAAGGGATCAGGCTGTCCTGGTCTCCCATGGCATTGCTTGGAGGCCGCATCCGGGTCCTCGAAATCCATGCGGATGCAGTCTGCCTGAGCCGCAGCCCCGGGATTGACTCTCAAAGAGGGGAGTCCCCGGAAGGTCTGCCCCGGTTTCCCGGGTTCCTCAGGAGATTGACCGTGGAACATTTCGCCATAAACAGGGCGGAAATCGGAGAGGGACTTTTTGGTGATAAGGCCATTTTCCGGCTCAAGGGCGGCCTTTCCGCCTCACTCCCCGAGGGGGGGCGGGGTGAGACCTCCCTGAGCCTGACACGGCTGGACCGGACGGGCGAGCACCTCCTCATCCGTGCGGCGCTCGACCATGACCGATTGACCCTCGACATAAGACTGACCGAGGCGACAGGGGGGTTTCTCGGCGGTTTAACGGGGTTGAGGGAAGGGTATGATTTCTCCCTTCAGGGAGAAGGCCCCATCGACAACTGGGAGGGCCGGCTCCGCTTCAACTCGGAGAAACTGGGCCGGCTGGAGGCCCGGCTGGGAATGCATTACGCCGAGGCGCCCGGAGGGACGCTCTGCGGTGACATCCATCTCGCTGAGGAGTCCTTGCCCAAAGGGCTGACGGCCTGGATCGGTTCCCGTGTTTCCTTTGACCTCGCCCTTCGCCTTCAGGGGACAAAGGTCCTGACACTGGAGCGTGCGAGGTTCGAGGCCCGGGACCTCGGCATGGATATGACCGGATCCCTGGATCCTGCGAAGGAAAGCATCGAGGGTCGGTTCTCCCTCGTGGTCGACGATTTCACGCCGCTGGGAAGGCCGGCGGGCCTGGACCTGGCGGGAAAAGGCGGGCTTGAGGGCAGCTTCTCAGGCCCTCTCAACAAGCCGGAGTTCCTGCTGGAGGCAAATCTTGACAAGGTCAAGGCGAATACCTTTCGCGCCGGCTCCATCTTCACCCAATTGAATCTCGGATGGCTCGATGGACCGGATTCGGGGCTGAACGGCCTTTGCCTCCAGGGAAACGGCGAATTCAGGGATCTGGCCTTAGAGGGGCGGCACCCCCTCCCCGAGACCCGTTTATCATGGGAAGCTGCAGTGGACTGGCCCGTGATCAGTGAGATACACATCAGGCATCTCAAGTTGGCTGGAAAGAATCTCTCGGCCGAGTTTTCAGGCAGGGTCGACGCGACGGGACCGAGAGGCGCCCTGGACAGCCGTTTGGAAATCGGCGATCTCAGGGGCTTCAGCCGGTTTTTCGGCCTTGACCTGCCCGGACGCGCCGGTGTGGAGGCGAAAATCAGGGGTGACGCGGAAACGCGATCCCTTTTCGCAGAGGTGAAGGGAGGGCTGGATTTTTCAGGAAAACGGGACTTCCCTCTTGCCCCGATCCTGGGCAGGGAGGTTGCCTATGCAGGAACGGTCCGTCTGACGGAGACCGGCAGCCTGGAGGTCGAGGCCCTTTCCCTCGATTCCCTCGCGGGATCACTCACGGGCAAGGCATCCTTGGACATGTCGAATCAGGCACTGAAGGGCGGCGGGCGTCTGCTCCTGCCGCACCTTGTCCATTTTACCCCCCTCCTCGGGCGCAGCATTGAAGGGGCCATGGAAGTAGACATTTCCGTTGAAGGCCCCATGAAGGACCTTGCACTCGATGTCGAAGCAAGGGGCCGGGACGTCGTCTTTGAGGATATCCCTTTGAAGGATCTGGCATGGCGCGTTCACGCCGCAGGGCTCCCCCCCTCCGGCCCGACCGGACGTTTCACCTTTGGCATGAATCCCGAAGGACGAAGGTTCCAGGGAGAAACAGCCTATGTGCTGGAAGCGGGCCGTCTGAGATTGACATCCCTCTCTTTGAAGGGGCCGGCGACCGAGGTTTCGGGCAAGCTGGATGTGGACCTTGAAAGGTCCCTTTTGCAGGGTGATCTGCTCGGCTCCTGCACCGATATTTCAGAACTCTCGTTTCTTTTCCACGAAGACCTGGAGGGCAGCGTAAAAATCCAGGCGACACTGGCCGACCGGAACGGAGACCAGAGGTCATCCCTTGCCCTGGAGCTTGCCGATTTCAAGAGCCGGTTCGGCCATGCCGCCGACATGAAAATCCATGGGGAAATAGGGGGCCTGTTCAATCGCCCCCAAGGCAAGGTTCGGTTACACCTAAAGGGGTTTCAGAGAGAGGCCCTTTCATTGGATGCACTCACCCTGAAGGTCGAGGGCGACCCAGAACGGTTTTCCTTTGATGGAGAGGCGACTGGACGAAGCCTGGAACCTCTCCAATTGGGGGTTACAGGGGTATATGCCACCGCCCGGACGGGGCAGACCTTGGAGTTCAGCAGATTCCAGGGCCGTTACGGGGATTTCCCCTTGAAACTGTCGCAGCCCCTACTGTTGGATCTCTCGCCGGGGCGATTTTCATTTCATGCTCTCGTCTTTGAGCTGGGATCGGGAACCCTGACGGGAGCAGGGAAGTTCAGGGAGGATGACCTCCACCTTCATCTGGTCTTTGATGAACTCCCCCTGAAAATTTTTGAGATGGCGGGGGTACCTGGATCCGACGGGTGGTTGACGGGGCGTGTCGAACTGCTGGGCCGGCCGGAACAGCCCGAGGGCAACCTCAGTTTTCAATTGAACGGCATCCGGTTTCAGACGCCCACCCTGGAGGGGTTTCCCCCTGTGACGGTGAAAGGGCGGGCGGGGTTGAAATCAAACGAACTCCAGGCCGAATTTCTGTTCCAGGAATTGACGGCCAAGCCCTTCGAGGCCAGGGCCGAACTGCCTCTGAGGCTCTCACTTCATCCCTTGCAGTGGTCACTTCCTCCCGCGGGCAGGCTCGGAGGTCAATTGCTCGGGCAGGTCAATCTGGCGCGGATCGCCTCACTGGCCGGACTCGATGATCAGGCCCTCGAAGGGGAACTGGACGTGCATCTTGACCTCGAAGGAACGCCCGAAGAGCCCGTGGTAAAGGGGGGCATAGGCCTCGAAAAAGGGGTTTACGAAAATGTTCGAAGCGGCACCATACTGAAGGACATAGAAATTGCGATCCTGGCCGGAACGCCAAGAGTGACGATTCAGAAGGCCCGGGCCAATGATGGTGAGAAGGGAGAGATTTCCGCTGAAGGGTGGCTGGATCTCCTCCCCCACAAGGGATTCCCATTTCAAGTGGACGTCTCCATGGGGCAGGCGTCTCTGATCAGAAGGGACGACGCGAGGGCAACCGTTGGGGGACGGATGTCCCTTTCAGGTTCCATCGATGAGGCCACGCTCACCGGCCGGATCATGCTCGAAACCGCCGAATTCCTGATCCCCGAACACCTGCCGCCGGAGATTACGGAGATTGAGGTCCTGGAAATCGATGCGAGACCCGGCGAAACAATCGCAGAAAGGCCTCCGGCAGAGGAAAAGGGAGTGCAGATCGAGCTCGATGTGACCGTCGAGAGCCCTGGAAGAATCTTCGTTCGGGGCCGTGGGCTGGATTCTGAATGGGAGGGGACCTTGCACATCCAGGGAGCGGCACGGGAACCGGAAGTGACCGGAATGCTCTCCGTGGTAAGGGGGTATTTCAATTTTTTGGGCAGACGTTTTGACCTCAAAAGAGGAATCATATCCTTCGATGGATCGATGCCCCCCGCTCCTCGTCTGGATCTCATTGCAGAGGCCTCCGCCAAGGATTTGACTGCCAGGCTGCAACTCTCGGGTCCCGTTGAATCCATGAAGATAGACCTGTCGTCAGATCCCATACTGCCGTCTGATGAAATCCTCTCCCGTCTTCTTTTCGGTCGAGATGTTTCCGCCATTACACCATTCCAGGCCCTTCAACTCGTCCAGGCCGTGAATGTACTCAGGGGTGGGGGTCTCGATTTTATGGGGCGAACCCGCCAATTGCTCGGGATCGATCAGTTGGAGATCACCCAACAAGGAGAAGAGTTGGAAGGGGCTACGGTCAAGGCGGGAAAGTACTTGAGCGAAGACGTGTATTTCAAAGTGGAGCAGGGTGTCGCATCGGGCAGCGGCAAGGTATCGGTGGAATGGGAAATCACGCCCAATATCACCGTGGAAACGGAAGCGGGCGTCAATGCCGAGGGCGGGGCAGGCGTAAAGTGGAAGTGGGACTATTGATATTTTCCATTTGACAATGGAAAATATCGTAGCGGAGAGCGAGGGCCGGCATTTTCTCGGAGCGGGCGTATTTTGTCCCTGAATCAGGACAGATGAAGGGCCGAAATTCCGCAGCGACCGGAGCCACGGATGGCGGAGGGAGCGCAGCAAAGAGAACATGCAGGCCCCTGTTTGAAGCGGCAGATTCTATTCTGGAAGAAAAAAGCAAAATCCAGACCGTAGGTGGCCTTGTTCTTCTGGACCGTCAGACCTGGTCCTGCGGAGGATCCTCCGAAGAGGGCTTCTCCTCGGATCCGGGTCCTTGAGGGGTTATCTCAATACCCAGTTTTTCCGCT
>JBMNCO010000184.1:46863-69127 GCA_049366815.1 Desulfatiglandales bacterium
CTTCTCCTCGGATCCGGGTCCTTGAGGGGTTATCTCAATACCCAGTTTTTCCGCTTCCTCCGCCGCGGCCTGAACCTTGGCCATGGATTTGGCCGCCTTGCGGGTCGCAGCGCTTGCCTTTTCCTTGGCCTCGAGCGCGGCCTTCACTATGCTCATGAGCTGCTCGTCGGCCCCCTCCGAAATAGCCGAGGCCATGGCCTCCAACTTCTCCTCTGCCTCTTCTGCGGCCTTGGCGGCGATCTTCCGGGCCTCCTGTTCCTTTTTCTGAGCGTCATAGAATGTGTCAAGGGCCTTGGCCGTCTCTCCCGCCTTTCCCTCTTCGGGCTCGGCATCCAGTTCGATGTCCTCGGCGGCCAGGACCATGGCCACAGCCGGGAGGCGGGAAATCAGGTCCTCCAAAGGCCCACCAAAGAAATCCACCACCCTCTTCGCTTTGAGGCGAAAGGGCAGAAATACGAGAGAAGCATCCGCTGAGTGCTTCACAATGGTCTCCGCACTGATATCCCTGACGGTCTTCGGCTCCGCCGCTATCCGCACGTCCTCAAGGGTCTTCTGAAGGGCCTCCGGCGTACCCTCTTCCCCCGGTAGGTCACTGCTCGCAAGGACTCGGATCCTTGCATCCTCCCAGACCGCATTGCGGGTCAAAAGGTAGGCCAGCAGAAGCATCAGATGGCTGGTGGCATCATCCCACCACCACACATCGATACGTCGCTCCGGGGCCTCCTTTTCTTCCTCCGGGGCCCATCCGGATTCCCCGGTTTTCAGGATAATAATGTTGAAGCCAAGGCGGAAGGTTGCCCTCAAATTGCGTCCGAGTCTCAGTTCCTTGAGTCCCAGTATGCCGTTTTGAAATTCGTCAAGCCAGTTCAGGAGAACGGTATTGGCCCGAATCGGACCTATACCGAAGGATTGAAGCAGGGTGGGCATGGCGGCATCGAAATTGGGCGCCGTGATGACCAGTGGAAAGGCATGTTGATCCAGTTCCTTGATACCGGTCCGAAGTTCCGCCTCCGCCTCTGCCTTGAGTTTCACCATTTTAGCGCCTTCACCTTCAAGGATTTTTACAGCGGTGGTCAACCCGCTTCCTCCTTCGAGCCATGAAGCAAAGAGGAGAAGTTGCGCGCGCCTGTGGGCATGGTTGGAAAAGGCAAGCAGTTGAGGGCGCCAATCCCGGGGATGGACTTCCTCCGAGGCGGCGGCGAGCAGATGTTCCCGGATCAACTGGAGATGATAGGATCGACGGCTGTCCGCCCATCTGGCAGGACCCGCCGTACGCCTCAGGTACTGGTGAACGGCAAGGAGAAGCGCTACGGCAACCGCACCGGCGGCCAGGTTGATCGCCAGGATGACACCAAGGCAGGCCAGCCCTCCCAGAAGGCTCAACCGCCGATCGAACCAACGAAAACGAGGCCGAAAGGACGGGCTCGCAGCACGTGCTTCATAAAAGGTGGCATAGTTCAGGAGGCCGTATGACACCAGGAAAAACATGGAGACCACCGGCGCGATCAGGTTCAGATTGCCCAGGGCAATGGTCCCATAGGCGATCCCTGCGGTGAGCAAAATCCCTCTCCTGGGGTTGTTTGCCGGGCCGTATCCCTTGGCGAAGGGCGCCAGAAAAGGAAAGATCCGGTCCGCGGCCATGGATTGAAGGATGCGGGGTGCCCCGAGAAGGGAGGCCATGGCGGAGCTGAGGGTTGCAGCGATCACTCCGGCGTCTATCAAAAGACCGAAACGGGCTACACGCTTCATGGCATGATAGTCATGGATGAGGTCTTCGCTCGGCATGGCACCGGCAAAGACAAGGGCGACACCGAAATAGACCAGGATGGAAACCCCTACGGCCAGGAATGTGCCGAGGGGGAGACTCTTCCCAGGCTCCCTGAGGTCCCCCGACATGCTGACTCCTTGTGTAAAACCTGTCACAGCCGGGAAAAAGATGGCGAAGAGGACCCAGAAGGGGGATCCGGCCCCTGTAAAGGCCCAGTTCCGAGAAAGGATTGATCTGTCCCATCCGGCCACCCCGCCCATAAAAAAGGAGAGGAGCGCCAGCACCAGCATGGCCATGACCACATACTGAAACCTTGTGGCCCAGTCCGCCCCCAACCACGCGAAGACGAAAAGGAAGGAAACGGCCAGGACGGCAATGAGCTGAGGAAGTCGTGTCACCGTCTCCTGGAACATCGCGGCCAGGGCCTCACCAAAACCGATGCAATAAAAGGCAACGGAGACGGATTGTGCAAGGAAGAGCACAATGCCGATGGCTCCCCCGAATTCCACACCGAGCGTCCTGGAGATCAGGTAGTAATCCCCGCCCCCTTTCACCTTGATATTTGTGGCAATGGCGGAAAGGGATATGCTGGTCAAGATGGAAATGGCGTTGGCCAGTGCTATGATGAGCAAGGCTCGAGGCAGGCCCGCGTTCCCCAGGACATACCCCAGTCTAAGGAAGAGAATGATGCCGAGAATGGTCAGGATACTGGGGGTGAACACGCCGGAAAAGGTGCCGAGTGTGCCCCTCTGCAATGGTGCTTTCCCTTTTAATTTTTCATTAGTGGTTGCCATTTCAAAGTCCGCATCCAGAACGTTTCCAAAGAATATTGCAGGGGATCAGGGTCATGCGCCGGACACCTGATGGAAACAAATGGAACACAACAAGACGTTGTATTGGAAGACATGACCCTCACGCACACGCATTGTAAGCAAGCTTTCGGCTCCGGTCAACAAGGTCGCCGAACCGGATGCCATCCCTTAATACATAATTTCCGAACGGAGTGGTCCGCCATCGACATTCAGCGCCCGGCCCATTGCCCTGTCTCTGCATAACTTTGACCGATACCTGATCAAGGACGCCTTTCAGCGCGAATCCGGGAACGCTCATTTCCGGATGGGCACGGCTATGAAAGGCTCAACCTCATCCGGTTCCACCGGAATTTAAACCGGACAAAAAATGACTGTTCTTGACAGGCCGTCCAGCGTGTCCCTATAATCATGATATTAACATGTCTTGATGGGGGAAATCAGTGCGCCCGCCAACCGGGGCCGAAGGATCAAGCGTCCTTCGGCCGAAGAGAGACCATCTCAATCTCAGAAAACAGACCCCTTCCCTCCAGCCGGACAAGATCAGGGCTTATTCTTTAAGACCCCGGAAGTAAGGTGAAAAGAAATGAAAGACATCCTTGCCTTTGTAATGGCCGGCGGAAGGGGGGAGAGACTCTTGCCCCTCACCCAGGACCGAAGCAAACCCGCTGTCCCCTTTGGGGGTATCTATCGGCTCATTGATTTCACTCTCAGCAACTGCGTCAATTCTCAGATTTACAAGATCATTGTTTTGCCCCAATACAAATCCTTTTCCCTTAATGAGCATCTCGAGGCAGGTTGGAACATCTTCAGTCTGAAGATTGGGCATTTTCTCAAAAAGGTGCCTCCCCAACAGCGGATCGGCCTGGACTGGTACCGCGGTACGGCTGATTCGATACGCCAGAACCTGTTTCTGATTGAACGCTACCGACCAAAGCAGATCCTGATCCTTTCAGGGGATCATATCTACAAGATGGACTACAGCCTTTTTATCAGATATCACAGAGAAAAAGAGGCCGATGTAACGATTTCTCTCCTGGAGGTCGACAAATCTCTGGCAAGCGATTTCGGCGTAGCCGAGGTGCATGACGACATGCGGATCTCCGGTTGGCGGGAGAAACCGAAAGAGGACGTCAAGACCATCCCGGGCGATCCGGATCATATTCTTGCCTCCATGGGGATCTACCTCTTTGAGACCGATGTACTCATGGAGATGCTCAGGTCTACCGAGGAAGATGATTTCGGCCATGATATCATTCCCAAGATGCTCCTCAGCCACCGGATCTATGCCTATCCTTACCGCCAGTTCAACTGTATTGAAGATTATATCACCGTGACAACGGAAAACGGGGAACGTGATTTTCAGTGGGTCTCGCCCACCCGGGATTCTTCCTATTGGCGGGATGTGGGCACACTGGATGCTTACTGGAATGCCAATATGGATCTGACAGGCGTGGACCCTTATTTCAATTTGTACGGCACCCGCTGGCCCATCCACACGAGTCAGATCCAGGCCCCTCCGGCAAAATTCGTATTTGCCACTGAGCGCACCGAAGATTTCCGGGTCGGTAAGGCGTTGGATTCACTGGTCGCCCCGGGCTGCATCGTGAGCGGCGTTGTGCGTGACTCAGTGCTTTCCTATAACGTCGTCGTGAGAAGTTGGGCCCTTGTTGAGGAATCCGTGATTTCCGACGGTGTGGTCATCGGCCGAAACTGCAGAATAAAGAAGGCCATCATTGACAAGGGGAATGTCATCCCGCCCGAGACCCAGATCGGGATCAACCCTGAAGAGGACCGAAAACGCTTTACAGTGACGCCCCGGGGCATCGTTGTGGTGCCAAAGGGATTCTTTCGGCGCGGCTGACCCGCAGAGGCGCCGTCAAATGAGGTCCGCAATGACCCTGGCGTGTTTTATCGCCGCCTTTTGATTCTGTATGACAGCATTTCTTGCCCGTGCACCACGGGCCTCCAGCTCCTCAGGATGGTTCAAAAACCAGACGGCCCTCTCGGCAAAGTCCTCCGTTGAGGACACCCGGATGCCACCCCCGACTCTTGCGAGAAGGGCCTCGGCATCAGGGAAATTTTCCATAAAGGGCCCGTAAAAGGCCGCTTTTCCCCAGGCTGCCGGCTCAAGGGGATTCTGCCCCCCCAGGGGGACAAGGCTGCCCCCGCAAAAGACGATCGTCCCGACACTGTACAGACTGAAGAGTTCCCCGAAGGTGTTCATGATCACCACAGGGGCCCTGCGCTCAACCCGCCGTTCTATCATATGGCTCCGAAGTTGATAGGCATAGCCCCGACTCTTGAGAAGTGATGCTATAGCAGGGGTACGGTCGATATGTCGGGGGGCAATAAACAAGAGGGTGTCCGGGAAATGTCGCAAAATTTTGTCGTAGGCATCCAGGACCATGGACTCCTCGTCCCGCCGTGTACTGCCTGCCACAAGCACCCTGCTGCGTGGGGTGAGGTCCAACTCGGCGCGCATCTCCTCCACAAAGGCCGGATCCGCCTGACCGGCCAGGAGGTCATATTTCGCATTCCCATTGACCATGACTTTAGCCGGATCCGCCCCCATACGCCTTATGCGTCGGGCATCCTCTTCGCCTATCATACTCAGGGCGTCCACATTTTTCAAAACCCTTTTCCAAAAGGCCCGGAACTTTATGTAGGTTCCCGCTGACCTGCGGGATATGCGCCCGTTCAACAGGGCGACCCTGGCACCCATCCTGTGGGCCTCATGAATCCATGCCGGCCAGATCTCAGTTTCCAGAAATACCATGACATCGGGACGAATCCTGTAAAGGGCTTTGCGAACGCAAAAGACGGCATCAAAGGGGGCATAGACCACAGGGACCCCTTGAAAGGTCTCCCTGGCAAGCCCCACACCGTGATCCGTTGTGGATGAAACGATGAATGAGGCGTCCGGGGCAAGGGTGCGGATGGCTTTATAAACGGCATGAGCAACCCTGATCTCCCCCAGAGATACGGCGTGCATCCATATGCGGGGTGAACCTTCAAGTCTCGGAGTGATGCCAGGGGGGATCAAGCCCAGCCGTTCCTGGAGTCCTTTCCTGTAGCGTCCGCTCAGTCGGGTGTAGAGCCAGAAGGATGGGAATGTCGCCGCAAATAGACCGGAGCCGAGGGCCTTATATACAGTGAGGGAAAAATCCATGATTTCATCTCTGCCGTTGTTTCCTGTGGTCATGATTTCTACTCTCTGAAAAGTCCTGTGTCAAAAGAAAAACCCCGTTCGCCTTCCTTTCCTGCAGAGAAGTAGAATCCACAGCAGTTCAGTCGCTTGAAAAAGCGCAGCACTTTGGACCATGGAAGAGACTCACGGATTTGTAACACTTTAGCCCTTTGAAAAATTCGAAAGGAAATCATGATTTCCACACAGTTATTGGAAAGGGCTAAATTCATACACCGATTTTTGTCTTTGAAAAGCAGGTCGCTGTCAAAATCCATGATCTCGCCTTGACCCTAAAATCGAACTTGAAAAAACATGCATTTGATTATAGTTTGCATCTCATTGAGAAACCAATAGAGACGGAGTTCGGAGGAGAAAAAAATGAAAAAGATTGAGAGGGCGATCATTAGTGTGACCGACAAGAGCGGTGTGGTTGAATTCGCCCGGTCACTTGAAAAATTCGACGTTGAAATTCTATCCACAGGCGGCACGGCCAAAGCCATGCGGGACGGCGGTGTTCAGGTGACCGATATATCCGATTATACTGGTTTTCCTGAAATGCTGGACGGACGCGTGAAGACCCTTCACCCAAAGGTCCACGGGGGTCTCCTTGGCTTGAGAGACAATCCCGAACATGTGAAGACCATGAAGGAGCATGGAATAAAAAACATAGATCTCATTGTCGTCAATCTCTATCAATTCGAAAAGACGGTTGCAAAGGAAGGTGTGACCCTGGAGGAGGCCGTTGAAAACATCGATATCGGGGGCCCGACCATGCTTCGATCTTCGGCAAAAAATTACAGAGATGTGACGGTCATTGTCGATCCGGCGGATTACGACCCTGTACTGCGGGAGATGGAATCATCCGACGGCTGCACTTCCCTTGAAACGAGATTCCGTCTGGCCAAAAAGGTATTCAAGCTCACCCATGAATACGACGGGGCCATAAGCCGCTACCTGGAATCCGTCACCCTTTAGAGGGCATCAGATCAGGCCGTCGGCGACAGAAAAAGGCATCGTTCTATTGAGGTTCCCTCTCATGCAGCGTAAAGCAGGGGCCGGGATTTTCTCGGAGCGGGCGTATTTCGGCCCTGAACCAGGATGGATGAAGGGCCGAAATCCCGCAGCGACCGGAGCCATGGACGGCGGAGGGAGCGCAGCGAAGGGAACATCCCGGCCCATGCCTGGAGCGTAAAATCCTAACGGGACACTGCTGATTTCGGACAAGAATAGGGCAAACGATGAGGGAACCAAGAGGCCTCACCCGCCATGTCGAGCGTGTTGAGGTCTCTTTTTCTTTTCAGTGCAGGGCGCGTTCTTATGAACCGGCCTGCCCTTTTTCTCGCAGAAAACGGCCTGAAAGGTCCTGCAGCTTCCAGAGCCGTCAAGGGCATCGTCCTTCGGCCAGCGTGCGTAAGCACAGTTCAGATCACAGAATTCCATCCCAGTCAATACTCTTGAACGTATTATGAAGAAAGTGGTCGTCCTCAACCCTGTTAAAATGGAGACGGGTGAAACACCTCCGGGCTACGTGCTCCACTTCCTCGATTGGGATCACCTCGTCCTGGGTGCCGTGAAAGACCCATGTGGGGACAGAAATGGGGGTTTCCTGATAACCCGTGAATTCGATGAAATTGATGGCGGGTGCCAGGAGTATGAGCCTATCGACCCGGGATGCATTTTCCATGGAAAAGATGGCACCCATAAGCCCCCCGAAGCTGGAACCCACAATGCCGATATTCGTTTTCCCGGCCAGAATTTTGTGGAGGTCTTCCATCCTTTGCTGAAGGCTGCCCCGGAAATTGGGGGTCGACATATCCGGATATCGCTCCCTGAAGAACACAGCCTTGGTGCCCTGATTGCTGCTTTCAAGCCCGTGGAGGAAAATTTTGAAGGCCATAAGAGGTATCGTCCTATCCGCAACCGATGTTTTTTTTCATTATTTTCATCTGTCTATAATATTGTCCCTGCTTGAGCCTTTGTCTTATAAGCCCCTTTTTGGGGATCTCTCTGGCAAGAGCGGGATCATGTATGCCATAGATTTCCGAAGGCGGGATTTCAACCCTGAGGGCATCTCCTGGACCCCGTCCCGCCAAAGCCTTTTCGAGGGCGGGAACCTGACAATCCACCCCAAAAATGAAAGTCAGTGCAGCCTCCGGATGATCCTTCACAGACCCGTCTTCCATCCGAGTTTGCATGGCATAGCTGATGGTCACGGCCTTATCGGACTGGATTGTGCCCACAGGGATTCTCCTAAGAGATCTCAATAATTTCGAATTCTTGCAGTCCACCGGGCGTCTTGACGCTGATTTCCTCCCCTTCCCTTCTGCCCACAAGTGCCTGACCGAGTGGAGAGGTCACCGAGATTCGGCCTTTTTCCGGTGCCGACTCGTAGGGACCCAGGAGTTGATAGGAGACCTCTTCTTCGGTCCGCAGATCGTAGAGAAGAACGGTCTTACCGAATACCACCCTGTCGGCGGGGCCCGGTTCCACCTCTATGAGCTCACAATTGCCGATAGCCGTTCGCAGTTCGTTGATCCGACCCTCAATGAAGGACTGACGCTCTTTGGCGGCATGATATTCGGCATTTTCGCTCAGATCACCATGTCCCCGAGCCTCCTCTATGGCCCTGATGTTCGCGGGCCTCTCCACCCTTTCGAGGCGAACCAGTTCCTCTCTAATCTTTTCGAGACCCTGTTTTGTAATTGGCACTCTATCCATAAAATTATCTCTCCATCGACGGCATTCCGTTTCCCTGAAAGGTTGCTGAATTTGACACATCGATTTCGGGATCACGGAAAGACTCAGCTATTAGCACTTTTGTCTGCAACTTTCTACTTCAAAAATAAGCGCTTTTACCCTTTCACGGCACCCCGGGCCGAGCGAACCTGGAGCTTTCGCCGCCGGTCCAGGGAGCGGGCTGTCACGCCCCGGCGGGACCTTCATGGACGCCGGACTGCTCCCCCCCAAAAGGCCCGTTCCCGCAGGGAAAGGCCCTAAACGCCCAGACTCAAAGCAGATCCCACCTGAAACACCACAAGACTGACCAAATAGGCCACCGCAAGGTTGAAGACGACGGAAAAGCCCGCCCATTTCCAGGAGGCCTCCTTTCTGATCATAGCCAGGGTAACAAAACAGGGGACGTAGAGCATCGTGAATAAGATCAGGACGAATGCCCGCAGAGGGTTCCACTGCGGGTTGTTTTTGAGCCTTGTCGAAAGTGTCTCTTTCTGATCTGGATCCGATTCCCCCAGCGAATAGGCTGTTCCTAAAGTAGACACGATGACCTCTTTTGCCGCAAAACCGCCTATGAGGGCGATATTTGTCTGGTAATCAAAGCCGAGGGGGTGTGTGACCCTTTCAAGAAGCTTCCCAATTCTACCCGCGCAGGTCTGTTTCAGGGCCGTAGCCTGTTCAACGGCATTGATGTCGGTCAATCTTGCCCTGTATGCCAGGTAGGCAGATGCCAATTGAAAGAGGGCGCTTTCCTTATCCTCCGGCAGGTCGTCAGTGGTCTCTAATTCGTAAATGGCCTGAACCAAGGGGAAAAAGGGATGATCAGTGCTCGCCTTCATGTCCGATCCCTTGCGATCGGCCCACTTGCCGAAGGAGACAAAAAGGTCATCAAGGACCTTCAGATCCCGTTCACCTTGAAAGGAGGAGGGCACACCGGGTGAGGCAAGGAAATCAGCCCGGGCCTGACGCCGCTGTTCTTCATATTGTCCGGCCTTCTCCTCCGGCAGACCCGGGAATGTCATCAGGGCCCACAGGAGCACGGATATTGCCAGGATAACAGTGCCCGCCTTTTTGATGTACTGCCAGGTCCTCTCCCATGTGTGGATCAGCAACCCTTTGAGGGTGGGCATGCGATAGGGTGGAAGTTCCATGACGAACGGTGTTTTTGGACCCCTCAACAGGGTCGATCGAATAATTTTCGCCGCAAAGAGGGCAAAACCCCAGGACATCAGGGTAAAGAGAAACAGCATCTGGGCCTTGCCTTTTGTAAAAAAGGCCGCGGTCAGCAGGCCGAAGAGGGGGAGCTTGGCACCACAGTTCATGAATGGGACCACCAGGAGGGTGGCAATCCTTTCTCTGGGGTCTCGGAGTGTCCTTGTGGCCATCACGCCGGGGACCGCGCATCCTCCCGAAATTCCCCCACTGATGAGAAGCGCCATAACGGAATTGCCGTGCAGACCGAACCAACGGAGGACCCTGTCCAGCATGTAGGCCACTCTGGCCATGTATCCCGAGTCTTCCATGATTGCGATGGCGAAGAACATAAACATAATGAGGGGCACAAATCCCAAAACGCCCCCAGCGCCGTCAATGACGCCTGAAATGATAAGGGATTGGAGATGACCTTCCGGGATGACCTGTGCAATAATTCCCTTGAGCCATCCGAAAAAACCCTCCACCCACAGGACCGGAGTCTCACTGCCCCAGAAGGTGAACTCATAGATGGCATACAGGATACCCATCATGAAGAGGGGGCCTATCACGCGATTGGTAAGGACCTTGTCTATCTTGTCCGACACATTGAGTCGCGTCTCGATCTTCCTTTTGACCACCCTTTTGGTGATCCCTGCAATGTACCCGTAGCGATGATCTGCAATAATACCCTCAGGTTCATCCTCCAGGGTATTCATGATGTGCCTGGATACCCTCTGGCAGATCGCGTCCACCTGTCCGTAAAGACCCTGATCCTTTTGAATCAGCCGAAGGATTTGCTCATCTCTCTCCAGGCACTTCAACGCGAGCCACTTGAGCCCGTATCTTTTCTCTGGGAGTGGAGCCTGCCGGAGAATCTCCTCAATTTCATTCAAGGCCTGGTCAACATCGTCTCCGTAAGAAATGAGTTGGGAATGCCAAGCAGGTTCTTTTTGATAGACTTCTATGATCTTATCCAGGAGTTCCCGGAGGCCCGTATTGGACCTGGCCACCGTGGGGACCACAGGGACACCGAGCATTTCGGACAAGGACTCCTCATCAATGACAATGCCCCTGGCGGATGCCACATCGACCATATTGAGGGCGATAATGAGCGGGACGCCCAATTCCTTGAATTGGAGGGCAAGATAGAGATTCCTGTCCAGATTCGAGGCGTCCACGATATCCACCACGACATCCGGTCTTTCATTGACCAGGAAATCCCGGGCGACTATTTCTTCCAGGGAATAGGCGGTCAGGGAGTAAGTTCCCGGAAGATCAACAATCTCTATTTCGTAACCTTTTTGATGGACCCGGCCCACCTTCTTTTCCACTGTCACGCCGGGGTAGTTTGCAATGTGCTGTCTGGCCCCTGTCACGGCGTTAAAAACCGTGGTTTTCCCCGCGTTGGGGTTGCCTGATAGGGCTATCCTGATTTTTCGCTCTGTCATAGGACTAATCCGGAACTTCAACCTCCACGAGGATGGTTTCGGCCTCATTGTTTCTCAAAGTGAGGGTAAAATCCCGGACTTTGACCGCAACGGGATCTCTGAGAGGCGCCCTGCCCTGAATCTGGATCGGCGTATCGGGGACCAGTCCCATTTCTCTAATCCTTCTTCCCATATCTCCGCCCGCTGATACCCGTCTGATCACACCCCTCTGGTTGTCGGACATCTGCCTCATCTTGATGATCTTTTTCATGCCCTGAATGGACTCCTTGCCGTAGGAATCTGAAAATGGCAATGGGGGCGGGAAGAAAGGCCCTTCTCCAGCCCCCACTTTAATCTTGTTTTATCATTTCGCCCTGAATCGCCGGGGGGATGATCCTATCTTGTGACAGCCGGCAACATCACCTGGGGCTCCGTAAGCAGAAATTCCCCCTTTTCAATCCACTCCTTCTGGATCTGCGCTATTTCCCTCGCCCTCACGGTTGAAGAAAGGGGAACAGTGGAGATGTCTTCCCCCCTAAAACGAATCTTTCCACTCTTCAGTTCGCCATAGCTCACCAGCCCGAGACTCCTGGCCTCCCCCTTCGGATAGTCATTCCCGTAGTCTATGATCTGGGTGTGGATCTCTTCGTCTGAAACGCCGCAGAATCGTGCCATTTCTTCATCGAGAATGGGTATCGGCACACCCAAGCCGACAGCCAGGGAGCAGCCGTAGCCGAGCATGCTCACGCCAATCAGCCATTTGGGATCCATCTCTTTCAAGTTTCCCATGACCATGAGGGTTCCCGCAGCGGACAGTGGCACACCGTTTTCCGCCCGTTCCACCATGGGATTGTGTTGGGTCCCGGGGCCGATGATATACCCCTGCGCCCCGCCCAGAAAGATCCGGGTTCCCAATCCAAGAGTGCGATAATAGGGATCGTTGAAAAGAGGGCTCAACTGGCCTGATGTGGAGTAATTTGCATTTCCCGATCTGGGTTTCAAAACGCCCATATAGGTGTAGATCGTTTTTTTTGTCGTGTTTATGGCACAATTGTAGTTCTGGTAGCCGTTCCTTGGATTCAAAAGCGTAGCATAGGGCAGTTCCGAAAGTGTGGTCTTCTTTTCCGCCTCCCGGCTGGGGTAACAGTCTGTACCGTAGGAAATCGCTTTCAGTCTGATTCTTGCCCCGGCCACGAGATCATGGATCACATGGCCCCCTCCATACTTGAACTGGCCGGGGTGGATTCGATTGAGGGGATCATCCTCGGTCGGTTCCGTCGCCCCTATGTAGACGTCAACGGCGGCCACACCCGCATAGGCCGGAACCTCGTTCAACCAGACCTTCGACGCCCTGATAGCGGGCTTCGTATGTCCAAAATTGATAAAGGCCCCAGAGGAACACATTGGGGCAAAAGTTCCGGTCGTAACCACATCTACCTCTTTAAAGGCCTTCGCAGGTCCCTTACTCTTCACGATGTCGGTCATTTCGTCGGCCGTAACCACCACCGCCTGGCCCGCTTTGATCCGTGCGTTGATTTCCTGAATGGTTTTGAATTTTTTCGCTTTGACCACTTCGGGACACACCTCCTCCATCCCCAGTTTAGGCGACATCTTAAAGGCTTTGAGATTGTCTGACAAGGATAAATTTTTATCATTCCACTAAAATCTACTGTGCTTGACTTATCGGGAGACTTTGGATTAGCATGACCTAAAAATCAGGACTCACAAAATAAGTCATTCGAAAAGGAACGCCCCCATGACAAGACCTCCGATAGATATAGGGCATGTGAAGATCAGTGAAAAAGGACCCTTTTTCCTGATTGCAGGCCCCTGTGTCATCGAAGATGAAGATACAACTATGCGTGTGGCGTCTTTCTTGCGGGAGACGGCGGACCTGTTGGAAATACCCGTCTTTTTCAAGAGTTCCTACGACAAGGCAAACCGAACATCCCTGGATTCTTACCGGGGGCCGGGCATGGAAAAGGGGCTGGAGATTTTACAGAAAGTCCGAGAAAAAACCGGCCTGCCTGTTCTTTCCGATGTTCACGAAACCAGGGACATTGAAACAGCGGCCGGAGTCCTGGATATCATCCAGATTCCAGCTTTCCTCTGTCGGCAGACAGACCTCATTGTGAGCGCCGCCAGGACGGGGCTTCCGATCAACATCAAAAAGGGACAGTTTCTTTCCCCCTGGGACATGGAACAGGCCATCGGAAAGGCCCTCTCCTCCGGCAACCATCGTCTCCTCCTCACTGAGAGGGGAACGACCTTCGGTTACAATAACCTTGTTGTCGATATAAGGTCCATTGCAGTAATGAAAGGCTTTGGTTTTCCCGTCATCTTCGATGCGACTCACAGCGTCCAACTTCCGGGAGGCGCCGGAAAAAGCTCCGGCGGTCAGAGACAGTTTGCCGAGCATCTGTCAAGAGCGGCTGTGGCAGCCGGTGCCGACGGACTCTTCATGGAGGTTCATCCCAACCCTGATTCCGCCCTTTGCGATGGCCCAAATTCGCTACCACTAAATCAGGTTAGACCCCTCCTTGCCCTGCTGAAAGAGATCCATGGACTTGTCCGCTCTCAGGCCTGATTCATGATCACTTGGGTGTACTCTCATTCGATTCAGGTGTGGACGGCTCTCGTTCGGCGGCCTTGATGGTCGTTGACCGGTCAGGAATCTCCGGTCCACGTGCCTGGTTTTTTGATTGTCAGGCGCCCCTTTGATAAGGGAGGTTTTAAAAACTCCTTAATGATAAAAAAAATGACTGATCGAATCAAACTCCTTGTCCTTGATGTGGACGGCGTCCTGACCGATGGGCGTATCATTCTCAACGACCACGGTGAAGAAATCAAGCGATTCCACGCGAGAGACGGCGTCGGTCTGTCATTACTCATGGCCGCGGGTATCGATGTGGCTGTCATTACGGGTCGCATATCAGGGGTCGTCCAACACCGGGCAAGGGAACTGGGCATAACGGAGATTCATCAGGGGGTAAAGGACAAGGCCGCCATTTTTTTTGACCTGCTTCAAAGAAAGGGGTTGGAAAAAGCGGAGGTCTGCGTTGTGGGCGATGACCTGCCGGACCTCCCCATGTTCCGTTTGGCCGGCTTGGCCGTGGCGGTGGCCGATGCCGCCCTTGAAGTCCGGGAGGCCGCCACGGTTGTGACAAAGCGCCGGGGAGGGCTCGGCGCAGTGAGGGAGGTGTGCGAATTAATTCTAAAGACCCAGGGCAAGTGGGAAAACGCGCTTTACTCTTTTAAATGAATGTCAAATAGACTTTACAGAACCCTCTTTTATTTGGTATATTTATTGCAGTGAGGTATTTCATAAAAAGGCACTGGCCGCTGATGGGGATAATCCTGCTGGTTGGAGTGGTTTTGCTTTACCTTTTTGATTCCCACAGAAAGACCTCGGAACTACAATTACCTTCCGATGTCTTTTCAGGGGAGGGCTTCAAACTGGAGGACGCCCATTTCACCCAGGATGACCCCGAAAAGGGCACGAAGTGGATCCTTGATGCCAAGGAAGCCAGGATTTCCAAAGACAGACGGTTTATATCCTTTAATCACTTTCGATTGAAACTGGAACCGGAGAATCGACCCCATATTGAGATCGAGGGAGACAGGGGAGACTATGATAAGGTCTCCGGTCAAATCAGCCTTCACGATAATCTAAAAGGACGAACCGAAAACGGTTACAGGATGATGACGGACCATCTCCTGTATGAGCAAAAGGAAGGTTACCTGAAGACCGAATCGCCGGTCAAGATCATCGGACCTTCCTTTACTTTACAGGGGCGGGGTCTTTACGTGGACTTGAAAAAGGAGGTCCTCAGTCTTCAGTCTGACATCACGGCCGTCATTGAAGACGAGGCATTCGTATTATGAAAGGCGTTGATCGGCCCGTTGCGTTGCTGATGATTTTTCTTTTTTGCCTGCTGCTCCCCGTTTCCCGCGTTTTCCCCGCCGGAACCGAGACCAAGAAGGAAGGGGGGCAGGCGCAATCCATAGTGATCAACGCAGATGCCCTTGAAATTAATGACGCGGATAAGATCGTATCCTTTTTCGGGAATGTAGACGCCGTAAAGGGAAACTTTCGGATAAAGGCCGAAAAGATGACCCTGTATTATCTGGGAAACGCCACGAATGGTGCTCCGGCGGGCAATGAGACCAGGATCGAAAAAATCGTCGCTACTGGTGATGTGCAGATCTTCAGAGAAGAAGGCGGAGAAGCAACGGCTCAGGAAGCAATCTACTATCAGGGCGAGGAGAAGGTCATTCTCACCGGCAATCCAAAGCTCAAACAAGGCGCTGACTTTGTCGAAGGCAGCAGGGTTATCCTTTTTCTTGATGAAAAACGCAGCGTCGTGGAAGGGACTGAGGGGAACAAAGTGAGAGCGGTGTTATCTCCTGAGGGGAAGAACAGGTAGATCGTTGTCCGAAGAGAAGGAAACACTAACGGCTGAAGGGCTGGTCAAAACTTACCACGGAAAACGTGTCGTAAACCAGATAGATGTCCATTTGAAGCGAGGCGAAATTGTCGGTCTCCTGGGGCCGAACGGAGCGGGCAAGACCACCACATTTTACATGATCATAGGATTGACACGGCCCGATGAGGGGAAGGTCCGCCTCGACGGGATGGACATTACCTATGACCCTATGTACCAGAGGGCCAGGAAGGGGATCACCTATCTGGCCCAGGAGCCTTCAGTATTTCGCAAGCTGAGCGTTGAGAAAAATTTACTGGCCGTCATGGAAGGGACAGGTTTCTCTTCCCTGGAAATATCAGAACGGGCGAACAGGTTATTGTCTGAACTTAAAATCGACCATCTGGCCAAACAGACTGCCTCCCTCCTTTCCGGTGGCGAGAGAAGAAGGCTGGAGATTACAAGGGCCCTTGTGATAGAGCCCAGATTCATGCTGCTTGATGAACCCTTTGCAGGCATTGATCCGCTTGCCCTGAATGACATCAAGGAGATCATCAAACAGTTGAAAGAGCGCGGTATTGGTATTATCATATCCGATCATAACGTCAGAGAAACATTAGATGTCTGTGACTCTGCATACGTGATCAGTCAAGGAAGGATTATTGAGTTCGGCCCTCCTTCCAAAATCGTTAACAGTGACATTGCCCGCAGCGTTTACCTTGGAGCCGATTTCCGCTGGTAAGAGGCCTTTATCAAATTCGAGGAATTATTACATAGTCTAGACATGGCCCTACAACTCAAACAATCCCTCAGTCTGACACAGCAACTGATTATGACTCCACAGCTGCAACAGGCCATCAAACTCCTGCAGCTTTCCAGGCTTGAACTCCTTCAGACAGTATACAATGAAATGGAAACCAATCCCCTGCTCGATGAGCAGGTACTGGAAGACGGTGACGAGGATAAGACATTTGAGGGGGACGACGACTCTGAGGAGGTGTCTCTTCCTGACCCGGTGGCGGAAGAGATCGAAATCAAGGAAAGCGACAGAAGTGATGATGTAGACTGGGAAAGCTATATATCAGAATATAACACCGGTTGGGCCGAAGTACCCTACGAAGCCAAGGATGCTCCGCCTTTTGAAAACCTTACCTCGGAAAAGACCAGTCTTTATTCTCATCTCCTCTGGCAACTCAATATGGGCGACTCTGATGAAACCCACAGAGAGATAGGCACACACATCATCGGGAACCTGGATTCCGACGGTTACCTGAAAACGACTGTAGAGGAACTCTCCGAGATGACCGGACACCCCCCTGAGGCCGTTCTGCAGACGCTCTTGCAGATTCAACAATTCGATCCTGTCGGGGTTGCAGCCCGGGATATGCGGGAGTGCCTTTTGATACAGGCCGAATTCCAAGGTCTTGCCGGAACCCTTGTCGAAAAAATCATCCTGGATTACCTGGATAAGCTCGAGGCCAAAAAATATGATGTCATTGCCAGGAGCCTTTCAGTTGCTCTCGGAGATGTTTTGGCCGCGGTCAATGTCATCACAGGTTTTGAACCGAAACCGGGCCGTCAATTCAGTGAAGACGAAACGATTTATATCACTCCGGACATTTATGTGTTTAAGGTCGGGGATGATTATGAGATCTCCCTGAACGAGGACGGCCTTCCAAAATTGAAAATCAATCACTATTATCGAGACATCTTGACCAGTAAGGAAGCACTCCAGGACGGAACCAAAGAATACATTCAGGACAAACTGAAGTCTGCGGCCTGGCTGATCAAAAGCATTCATCAGCGTCAGAGGACCATTTATCGGGTGACTGAAAGCATCGTGCGCTTTCAGAGAGATTTCCTGGATTCCGGTATATCCCTCCTGAAACCTCTCGTCCTCCGGGACGTGGCCGAAGACATACAGATGCATGAGTCGACCATCAGCAGGGTGACGACGAATAAATATGTCCACACCCCGCAGGGCGTTTTCGAGCTCAAATTTTTCTTTAATAGTGCCATCAATTGCGTGGACGGCGATTCCGTCTCTTCTGAAAGCGTTAAGGAGTATATCAAGAACATCATCAAAAGCGAAGACAAGGGCAAACCTTTCAGCGATCAGGAAGTGGCTGATATGCTTAAAGAGTACAATATCGACGTGGCACGTCGGACAGTGGCAAAGTATAGGGAGACCCTGGGTATTTTGCCTTCCAGGAAAAGGAAGGATCCCTATTGAGGCCCCCCGTGTTTGACTTTCACATTTATTTCTGTTAGAGAGCACATTTCTTTAAAGGAGGATATCCTGATGGAAATCACGGTTACATTCAGGCATATGGAGCCGTCAGAGAGCCTGAAGACTTATGCCGAAGAGAAGATTTCGAAGATCAAGAAATATCTTTATTCGCCCATGGAGGCCCATGTGGTCCTCGGGGTTGAAAAATTTAGACACATGGCGGATGTGACCCTGAGGGTGGATGGGACCATGATCAAGGGAATGGAAGAGACCGAGAACATGTATTCCGCCATAGATCAAGTCATGGACAAACTTGAAGCGCAGGTCAAAAAACACCGCTCAAAAATCAGGGAAAGACGGGCCGAAAATATTAAAGGCGAAGGCAATCTTGAAGATGAGGCGACCATCGAGAGTACGGGAGCGAACCTTGATGAGTTCGTCATAGAAGTGGAAAAACTGGTGGCAAAACCCATGGATCCGGAAGAGGCGGCCATGCAGTTGGGCATGTCGCAGCAAGATTTTTTTGTCTTCAGGAATGCCAGATCCCTGGAAATCAACGTACTCTATAGGCGCAAGGACGGTAACCTTTGTTTGATCGAACCTTCAAGTTAACCGATGTAAAACTTAGGCCTGAAATCACGGCAATGAGACTATCAGAAATACTAGATGAAGATAATGTACTTCCAGACCTGAAAGCCACAGACAAGAAGGGCATTCTGGAAGAACTGGCCGAAACCGTTGTTAATCACGAGCCATCGGTGGACAAAAACGCCCTTGTTAAGATCCTGTTGGAGAGGGAGCGTCTTGGGAGCACCGGCATCGGCGACGGCGTGGCGATCCCCCATGGAAAATTCCATAGCGTGAAACAACCGATCGTGTCTTTCGGCAGAAGCCGGAAGGGGCTCGATTTTGAGTCCATGGACGGGGAGCCTGCACACCTCTTCTTCCTCCTCGTGGCCCCCGAGGACTCCGCGAGTTTACACCTGAAGGCCTTGGCCAGGATTGCCAAGATCTTAAAAAACAGTGCATTCCGGAAGATACTCTTGGAAGCCGAATCCAGGGAGGAAATTTACAGGACCATCATCCAAAACGATGAGGATTTCTAAGTGGTTTTAGAATTAGGACGGACAGGCGGAGGCGCTTATAATTATGGTCGGTTTGCTGGTCGTAACCCATTGTAATTTAGGCAGGGAATTGTTGAGCGCTGCTGAATTCATTGTGGGTAGTATTGACGGCGCGGACACCATTTCAATTACCGAGACGACAGATTGTGATACGATACGAAAGACGATCGAGGAAAAGGTCCTGGCCCTCAACCGTGGGCGGGGGGTTCTGATACTGACCGATATGTTCGGAGGGACCCCCTCTAATCTCAGCCTATCGTTTCTCAAGGAGAAAAGCGTTGAGGTCCTCACCGGTGTGAATCTACCCATGCTTATCGCAGTTGTTCAAAACCGAGTGAATTCGAACTTAGACGAACTGGCTGAAAAGGCACAGGAAGCAGGTAAAACAGGCATCTCGTTGGCAGGGAAGTTGCTATATTTTAAATGATCGCTCTTGTGTCTCTGTCAAGAGACAATTATCAGCACTACCTGGATGGCATACTGGAAATAGAGAGGATTTCCTTTCCATCTCCCTGGAGCCCGCAGGCCTTTCTGGAGGAAATTGAAAATCCACTCTCCCACCTGTGGACCCTGAATGAAGAGGGTGCTGTGGTGGGATATATCTGTTTTTGGCTCGTTGAAAACATCATTCAGATATTAGACATTGCGATTCACCCGACCAAAAGGAGGCAGGGAAATGCCTGCCGCCTCTTGACGGCGGTGATTGAGAAAGGAATCTCCCACGGTGCAGACCAAGTCTGGCTGGAGGCGAGGGTATCCAATCTACCGGCCAGAGATTTGTATAAAAAATTCGGTTTTAAAGAGGTGGGGCTTAGATCGGGGTATTACAGGGATACATACGAAGATGCCGTGACCATGACCCTAACCCTGCCCGATTAAGGGAAAGAAGCATTGCCGAACAATCATAACGAACCCTTTACCAACGGAAATTGTACATATTGAGTAGTAATTCCATCAATCGGAGGAGGAATGACATGCCTTTAAAGGTGGCTATCAACGGTTTCGGTCGCATAGGCAGGATGGTCCTCAGGGCAGGGCTATCCAATAAGGATATAGAATTTGTGGGCATCAACGATCTCACGGACGCAGCGACCCTCGGGCATCTTCTGAAATATGATTCGGTCCAGGGAATTCTCGACGCTGAGGTGAAAAGCACAAATCATGCGCTGACTGTCAACGGGAAAGAGATCCGCATCTATTCTGAAAAGGTTCCATCTCAAATTCCATGGGGAGACGTCGGAGCCGAAGTCGTGATGGAATGTACCGGGCTCTTTAAAGACCGGGAAAAGGCCGCTTCCCATTTGAATGCCGGGGTTCGAAAGGTGATCATTTCCGCCCCTGCAAACGACCCTGACTTGACGGTCGTCATGGGTGTGAATCACGAGGAATATGATCCCCAGAAGCACCACATTGTATCCAATGCCTCCTGCACCACCAACTGTCTGGCACCGGTATGCAAGGTATTGATGGATCAATTCGGTATTGAAAAGGGTCTCATGACCACCACGCATGCCTATACAGGCGATCAAAGGCTGCTTGATTTCCCCCACAAGGACCTCAGGAGAGCGAGAGCGGCCGCTCTTTCCATGATTCCGACTACGACCGGCGCGGCCAGGGCCGTTGCCCTTGTCCTGCCCCAGTTGGCTGGAAAGCTTAACGGTATGGCCATCCGCGTACCCACGCCCAATGTCTCTGTGGTCGATCTCGTAGTACAACTGACCAAGGAGGCAACAGCCCGGGAGGTGAACCACGCCTTGAAGGAGGCAGCCGAGGGCTCTCTGAAGGGGATCCTGGCCTATTCCGAGGAGCCCCTTGTATCCAGCGACTTCAACGGCACCAGGGTTTCTTCCACTGTGGATGCGCCCTCTACAATGGCCGTCGGTGATATGCTCAAGGTTCTGGCATGGTATGACAATGAATTCGGTTACGCCAACCGCATGGTCGACCTGGCGGTCCACATGGCCGGGTACTAAACACCTGCCGGGGCTGACAGCAGACATGTGAGGAGAAGGATATGACCATACGAAAACCCATGATTGCCGGCAACTGGAAAATGCACCTCAATCGCAATGAATCGTCCCGACTCGTGACGGCCGTTGCCGAGAAAATCGCGGAGACGGATCGCGTTGATGTCCTTGTGGCCCCACCCTTTACAAACCTGGGGCTTGTCCAGAAGGCGATAGGCGGCTCGGCAATATTGCTGGCGGCCCAAAACATGCACTGGGAGAATCAAGGTGCCTATACAGGAGAAATATCGCCCGGGATGCTCCTGGAGGCTGGGTGCACACATGTCATCCTGGGCCATTCGGAACGGAGAGGCATCTTCAAGGAAACCAGCGAAATGGTCGACAAAAAGGCCAAGGCAGCCGTTCTTTCCGGCCTGAAACCGATCGTTTGCATAGGGGAAACCCTGGAAGAACGGGAAGCCGGCAGGACTTTTGAGGTCATTCGCAACCAGCTTGACGAATCCCTAAAAACATTCACGCAAGAAAAGGCCCTGCCCTCTTCCCTTGCACTCGCCTACGAACCGGTCTGGGCGATCGGGACGGGTAAGACTGCCACCCCAGCCCAAGCCCAGGAAGTTCACCGGTTCATTCGTGATTGGCTGCGGGATAAATTCGGTCCGGAAACCGCGGAATCCATCAGGGTTCTATACGGGGGTAGTGTAAAGCCGGAAAACATCAGGGATCTCATGGCGGAACCGGACATAGACGGTGCCTTGGTGGGCGGCGCCAGCCTGAAGGCCGATTCCTTTATTTCCCTGATCAGATTCCAGGAATCGTAACAAAACGAGATTTTTTATTGCAAAAGCATAATTTCCTGGTATAATCCAATGTTCTTGAAATCCGTGTCGCTTTCCATGCTTATACAATCTGGCCTGAAAGGTCCGGATTCAGAGAATTTAACAGCCTGATTTGTTGGGACATCGGGCAATAAGCGGATACTGAATGAAACTTATTATCATACTCGTACATGTGGCGGTCTGTGTGGCCCTTATCCTGATCGTACTGCTTCAAAGAGGCAAGGGGGCGGACATGGGCGCGGCCTTCGGCGGTTCCAGCCAGACGGTTTTTGGAAGTGCAGGAGCGACCTCGTTTCTGAGTAAGCTAACGGCAGCCGCCGCTGTGATTTTCATGGTGACTTCTCTTTTCCTTGCCTTTCTGTTCGGAAAAGGGACAACGACATCCATTATGCGGGATGTGAATTCCGCACAAGCGCCTGTGACTCAGCAGACGCAGAGTCAGTCTCCGGCTGAGGAGTGAGCTTTTGTAAACGCGCCGAAGTGGTGGAACCTGGTAGACACGCTATCTTGAGGGGGTAGTGGCCGACGGCCGTGCGGGTTCAAGTCCCGCCTTCGGCACCAT
>JBMNCO010000185.1:0-1219 GCA_049366815.1 Desulfatiglandales bacterium
GGCAGTGAACAAAATGGCTTTATCGCTCAAGGCAAGGGGGCAAATCACCCCGATCGTCATCACCCCTGATCCACCCACTATGGTCGATGGCTTTAAGCGGATCCAGGCCGCCCCGAACCTTGGCATGGATAGACTCAAGGCCATCCCTGTCAATGTTGAGCCTACCCAGGCCAAGGCCATGATGTATTTGATGAATCGCTCAGAGACCTTCTCTCTCATCCAGGAGGCAATACTGGTCCGTGAACTGATCGAGCACGATGGCCTGACTCAGACAGAGGCCGCAAGAATCCTCGATAAACACAAAAGCTGGGTCAACCGTCGCCTGTCCATGATTCGCCGCCTTGCCCCTGAAATCATAGAAGACATCAAACTTCAACTCCTACCCCCCGGGTCCGCTCCGTCACTGGCACGGTTGCAGCACCACGACCAGGCGGAGTTTTCCATTGCGATTCAAAACCACCGGCTCTGTACAAAACAAATCACCCGTTTGATCGACCTGTGGTGTAAGGCGACCGATCCTTTTGTCAAGCGATTCCTTTTGGAATCTCCCATTGAAAGCCTCAAGGCCGTCCATGAAAAATCCCCTTCTCTACCCGAAGACCATATTGGCAGGATGTGGCGGCTTTTCAAAGAATTGGATCGACAATGCCGGGGTCAACAGAGCCTCCATCAAGCTTTGAACCAGCTCCAAACCGGCCTTCTGGCCGTTAATCAAGCCCTATCGAGGAGAAACCATGAGCCGATTGACAGAAAAACAACTGGCCCTTTTGCGGGCGACCTTTAAAAACACAGGCTCCATCAGGCGCACTGCAAAAGAAACAGGCATCAGTCGCAATGCCGTCAAAAGGGCACTCAATCATCAGGGCGGTCCTTCTGCTCCCGCCTCTCAACCCAGGCCCAGCAAACTCGACCCCTACAAAGCCAAAATAGGCCACCTGATCGGCGATAAAAACCTCAGTGCCGTGCGGGTTATGGAAGAGATATCGGAGTTGGGCTATCGGGGCGGATACTCCATCCTCAAAGAGTATATCCGCACCATCCGCCCAAAGCCTTTCAAGCGGCCAACCCCGCCTATAGATCATCCCCCCGGGCATGAAGGCCAAATGGACTGGAGCCCACATCGGGTCATCCTGGGTGGAAGATATCACGTGGTTCACACCGGCTCCATTGTGCTGTGCTACAGCCGCTGGCTGTTTTTCCGCCACTTCCCCGACGAAAC
>JBMNCO010000186.1:0-8225 GCA_049366815.1 Desulfatiglandales bacterium
TCTGAAATAGGTAAAGGGCTTCCAATTGATGGTAAAAATTTACACAGGAATTTCAGCTCTGGCAGGCCTAAAGTATGGACCTTTATTTTTTGGTATGAGTTTAGCTGTTTGAAAAAGCCCAGCAATTTCGGCCATGGCCCCTCCTTGATAGGGTAGTTTTCAAGAGCCTAAAGTGTTACATTTTTTGAACAGCCCGCAATAAAACGCCAAAAACCCCTTCCAGGACAGCGATTCGGGAATGATTTTAGATAATCCAATTGGAAAAGGCGTGCAAAAACTGGGGAATTGAAAATGTTGGTTTATATGGCCGGACCAAGCATTCAACCGTTCGGGGTATGCGGGAATATTTCAGGGATCAGGCCCGATGGGATCAGGCAAGGGACCGCTGTTGTCTTGAATAAGGTCTTCGAAAGATATTTCCTGATCGAACTTTGTGACCTTCAAATGTATAGGGCGGCTTTATTTTTACCCTAAAACAAAACCGGTGGTGTTTCAGGTCGTCAACCCCTAAGAAAAAGACATAGGGGCCACCCACACAAAAGTGCGAATCCAAAATTTGCGGGTTTTTAGATCTTTTTCGCTATGGTTTTTATTGTTTTCCGGCTCCATCTGGTATAAAAAATCGAAATGAAATTCAGCCTGATTTCTGCGTAGAACACCTGTTCGGCATAACACATGCGAACCGTGCGTGTTATCTTTGGCTCGGACGTCGCATGGGAAAGGGAAATACGCCACCAATAAAGCTCGTTAAATTGTTGCCTTAATCGTAAGGTAGCCTTTATTTTAAATTTTAGACACGGAGAAGGCCATCATGATGAAAAAATGTTTTTTTATGTGTATCTTGCTTGGAGTCATAGGAATCGTTTTCATGAGCGTAGGTGCTCATAAGGTACAGGCAGATCCAATTAAGCTTACTTACAGCATTTTCTTCCCTCCGACCCATGCCCAAGCAATAGCAGCAATGAATTTTGCAAAAGAAGTCGAAAAACGCACGAACGGCAGGGTACAGATCACAGCGTTTCCCGGCGGGACGCTTACCAAGGCTGCGATGGTGTATGACGGCATTGTAACGGGGATCTCGGATCTCGGAAATTCCTGTTTTGCCTATACCCGCGGTCGATTCCCGGTGATGGAGGTCCTAGATCTCCCTATGGGATATCCTTCTGGGAAAATAGCGACCTGTGTAGCCAACTCTTTTGCAAAATCCATGAATCCAAAAGAACTCCAGAATGTCAAAGTGCTCTATGTTCATGCGCATGGTCCGGGGCTGCTCCATACCAAGAAGCCTGTGCGCACCCTGGAAGATCTCAAAGGTATGAAAATCCGTGCAACCGGCCTGAGCGCCAAGGTGGTAGAGGCCCTGGGTGCAGTACCTGTGGCTATGCCTCAGGGTGATACCTATGAGTCGCTCCAGAAAGGGCTTGTGGAAGGAACCTTTGGCCCCATCGAAGTCCTCAAGGGATGGAAGCAGGGCGAGGTTGTCAGATATACCACGGATTGCTCAAGCGTGGGTTACACCACGGCCATGTTCGTGGTCATGAATCTCAAGAAGTGGAATGCCTTGCCTGATGATCTCAAGAAGGTCATGGAGGAAACGGCTGAGGAATGGGTGTCTGTGCATGGAGAGGCATGGGATGAAGCGGACGAAGAAGGGCGCAAGTTCACCCTGAGTCTTGGTAATGAGCTCATTACCCTGTCCGACGAGGAAAACGCCAAATGGCGTAAAGCCGTCGAGCCGATCATCAAGGAATATGCGTCCAACGTGCCCAACGGTGAGACCAATGTCAGCAAGGTTAGGGAACTGCTCGAAAAGTGCGCAAAGTAGCCTGCGCATTCCTATTGAAGATTTGGGCCGGCCGGGCGTCTCATTTGCCCGGCGGCCCGATTTAAAACAGTGACACCATGAACACCTTCGAGAAATTTTCCATCTGGTTCGCAAGTAAAGCCTACTGGGTGGCGGGTTGCGCAATCGTTGCGATGATGCTCCTGACCTGTGCGGACGTCATACTCCGATTCTTCAGAATGCCGATTCCCGGAACCTATGAACTGGTCTGCTTCATGGGGGCCGTTGCGGTAGCGTTTGCCTTGGCCCATACGTCAAACGAAAAGGGACATGTCGCGGTGAGCCTTGTTATGCGTTACCTGCCCGAGAAAATTCAGGGTGCTGTCGAAGTTATCACCAATACTTTCGTTCTGATATTTTTTGGTCTCATTGCATGGCGCTCCGTGCTTTACGCAGACAGCCTCAGAACTGCCGGCGAGGTTTCTCTGACCCTAAAACTCCCTTTTTATCCTTTTATTTATGGTATCGCTTTCTCTGCAGCAGTCGTATGCCTTGTAAAAATAACGGATATCTATAAGAGCTTTTTGAAGGTGTTTAGCAAATGAGTCTGACAGCGATCGGTATGGTCGGTATTGCTATTCTGATCATGCTCTTGTTTTCCAATATGCCCGTGGGCTTTGTCATGGGCTTCCTGGGATTTCTTGGCTTCAGCTATGTGGTAAATGTTGAAGCAGGCCTGTCCCTTTTGGTCAGGGACGTGTGGGATGTATTTTCCTCCTACGGGTTGACGGTCATCCCTCTTTTCGTTTTTATGGGGCAGATAGCCTTCCATTCCGGAATCAGCCGCAGGCTCTACGATTCCGCGTACGTATTTCTCGGGCATCGACATGGAGGCCTTGCCATGGCGACAGTGGGGGCATGTGCCGGCTTCTCGGCCATCTCCGGGTCCACAAACGCCACCGCGGCCACCATGGCCACTGTAACGCTGCCCGAGATGAAGCGCTATGACTATGATATGGGCCTGGCTACCGGAACGGTGGCCGCCGCAGGAAGTCTCGGAATCCTTATCCCCCCGAGTGTAGTCTTCATAGTCTACGGCATTTTGACGGAACAATCCATCGGCAAGCTCTTTGCCGCCGGTATTTTCCCCGGCATCCTCCTGTCCATCCTGTTTTTGTTAGTCATCCATCTCCGTGTTCGGCATAATCCCGCCCTGGCGCCGCCCGGACCTAGAACCACGTGGAAGCAGCGGATCAGGTCCTTCGGCGGCGTGGCAGAGACCCTGCTCATTTTCGCACTGGTCATGGGCGGTCTGTTCTTGGGCGTTTTTACCCCGACCGAAGCCGCTGCCGTGGGGGCCTTTCTCACTTTGTTGATCTCTGTGATTCGAGGGCAGCTCAGTTGGAACGGCTTTGTCCGGTCTATTGCAGACACAACCCGAATCAGTTGCATGGTCATGACCATTGTAACCGGAGCGGTCATCTTCGGGCATTTCATGGCGATCACCAGGATCCCGTTTGACCTGTCCACGTGGGTATCGACACTGCCTCTGCCGCGTTTTGCCATCATGCTGGTGATTATTTTGCTCTATCTGTGCGGGGGATGTTTTATGGACGCACTGGCCATGGTCATGCTGACAGTTCCTATTTTTTTCCCCGTGGCCGAGGCCCTGGGTTTCGACCCCATATGGTTCGGCGTTGTGATCGTGCTCATCACGGAAATGGGGGTGATTACACCGCCCGTGGGCGTCAATGTATATGTTGTGTACGGAGTGGCGAAAGATGTGCCCTTAGAGGTGATTTTCAGAGGGGTCTTCCCCATGCTGCTTGCTCTGATCATCTGCAACTTGATGCTCATGGTGTTCCCACAGATCGCGCTGTTCCTTCCGAGCATGATCAAATAACCGTCGCGGCGTCGAGGCCAAGGGAGTGTATGGGAGAGAAGACGCCGGCCTCCGCTTGCTGAGGTGGAAAGTCAGGGATTCGAAGGAAATACTATCAAACTATGTCAAAACCGTACACCAAACTCCCCTTCATTCCATGCTGTTTTTACTTGGATTCATGTCGAGAGTATTTATGAAAGTCCGCTTCCACCAGATCTTAGAGTCCTTATTTGGGCGGTCTCATTGTCTCGAGATTGGAAGCCGCGGGAAGAATTATTGATTCGCTGTCTGTCATGTTCATAAACGCCTCCTCCAAAATTTGTGACAGAGGGCCTTTTAATGGGTGAACCCTAAACCGATTTTGATGTTTGATTAGTTGAGGATGAGATCAGACAGGGGACCGGAAATATATCCCCCCGGGTTCGCTTGGCCGGCTGATGATTCCCAAAGGGATTTTCTTGGCCGTTTTTGCCGGTGAGATTTGACAATCCGTTAGAATAGTTCGACAATCAGAACATGGGCCGTTACAGGACAAATCCGCACCAGGCGGCAGAGGTCGGGGCAGTCATCGTTTCAGGGCGAAGGCAAAATTTCCGGTCGGGAAGTGCGGCCGGTAATCCCCCCTTGATCTTTGTTGCGATGTTCCTTTTCCTCGCCTTATCCCCTGTTGCTGCCGCGCACGAGGAACGGCTGATCCTGTCCATGGAAGCCGGCAGGTGTTCGCTCCTGGTCCAGGCGCACGAGCAGTCCCATACCCTGCGACTCCGGGTCCGCGCCGAGGCCCCCGATTGTGCGATCAGCAAGGAGGCTATGCTCCAAAGTCTCGCGGCGGCCTTCGCGAAAACAGACCCGCCGAAGCTCGAGGGCCCCTACACTTCCCTGTTTATCGGACGTCTCATTGATTACCCGTGGCTTTCGCAGTACCTCGCTCTTGGCGCGTATAAGGACAGGGAATGGAAAAGGGCTAAAGGTAAACCCGCGGCCGTGGATGTGAACAAGTATGTTGCCGCCATCCTTGCGAAACATGATGTGACGGCGCAGATAGAGGAGACGTTCGGCGAAAGCGGCTATAGGATCGTCGGGGTGAGCGTGGAAAAGGTGCTCGTGGGCGGCTTTGGCGAGGTGCCCCTTTACCAGGGGGAAATTCGGTCGGGCAAGGTGCCCTACGATGCAATGGTGTGGTTCAGGCTTGAGAAGAGATAGCGATGTCTTCCGCTCGGCCCTCGGCAGAGTGAACGATTGAGAGCCGGGTCCGCGAGGGTGGATATGGTCATGCTCTCTTTCATCCATCACTAGTTCCTTAATCACACTTGGACTTTTGGGGCTCATCGTGTTGCGAGGAAGCATGAAAAAGACGAAGAGTGGCTGGAGTTGCTGGAACCGGCTTGCAGGATCGAAGATGCAGTCCAATGAAGCTGTTTGTTCAGTCATGGCAACAATGACACGCATAGGTGTCCTTAAATTCATAAGACTTGAGCTGCTGGCTGCCTTTTCCATTGTAATTCTTTCTTCATGTGCACAATACCCCTACATCCTTGGAAAGTGGAAAGAGTCGGGCAAACCATCAAGTTTGGAATTCCGGCAAGACGGAACGTTCAGGGCTGTCGACGATATGGGAATGGTTGTAATCGGCGACTATTCCCTGAAAACCACCGGCCGGATCCGTTTGGAAATCCAACACGAAGACGGCTCCACAGAAATTATCACAGGGACCCTCTTCAGTCGCGAAAATGAGCTGATTTTAGCTGTGGATGGAGATAAAGAAGCGATGAGGTATGAAAGACAATAGCGCTCAAGTAAATTAACCCACTGAGGTGGTTTAGGCCTCTTTACAAATACCCTCGTTTATTTATGATGTTGCGAGAAACATGAAGGAGGTGCGAGGATATGTCCCGCCTTGAAAGGAGGAGGCTACTCCGAATCGATACCGGCTGGAGTCGCTTTCTAAAGAGGGTGGGGGAAATCCTCCGGGAGACGGGGACCATTTGCATGGTCATGAGGCTTTTTTGACTGGTTGTGCCCTGTGGTTCTATCGAAGGCTCCGCAGACATGGATATCTTTTTCAAAGCCGTTTCAGGGCCATCTGTCAGGATGAGAGAGGATCTTTATGCGAGAGGCACAAAAACCATGAAATGCCCCGAATGCGGATCAGAAAATGTGATCCCAATAGCTTACGGCTACCCATCAGAGGAGGCATGGAAGGAAGTCGGAAAAGGACTTGTCAAATTTGGTGGATGCACCATTACAGGGAATGATCCTGATTACTTTTGCAGGGATTGTTTTCATGAATTCGATTTAGTCAGAGGCAACCAGTCATGTTAATCTTTGGTAGAGAAAAATCTGCTGCATCATCAGTCCCATCGAAACCAGCACCTCACAATCACATTTAGCCTGGCGCCCGAAGGGCACGGAATGGCAAGTGGACAGCCGCTGGCTCCAGAACGAGACGGAAATCCACTGTTTTCAGCCTGGGAATCCTGCCCTGGTTTGTTTCATGGCTTTGGAAGATTTCCGGAGGTTCTTTGTCTATGAAGAGGTCACCTGCACTGTTCTAGACAAGAGGGTTGTCCTGGACGAGAGGCGTTCCCTCGGCAGGCCTCCAGGTCAAGGCCGACTAAGCTCCACTACGGTTTATAATGAACCCATGGTTGCTGTGCGATACTTTGTGGAAAACTGCGAGATAATCACTGCAGGATCCTCACGACCGACAATGATGCTGTCTCCTTTTGATAAATATGTGCGTTACGGGAGCTGGCCCAATACGAAAGAGGGCACGCCTATCCATGCTGCTACGATCCACAGCGCCCGGAGATATTTGTTCTGGTCCGTGGTATCTCCCTAGGCTGGTATCTGCTGGGCACCGGTCCAATGCTCCTTCTATACTTCCTTGGCCGCTACTTACTGCATCGGATGAGAAGGTGAGGTTTCCCTCATCCCTTGTGATGTCACCAAAATTCGCATAGAGAACATTTGGGCAAAACAGGGATCGAATTGTTGTTCTACCAAAGTTGTGACTAGTGCGAGTAATCACGCTCCTCTGACCCCGATTCAAAGGTCAATAATACAGTACGCATATTTGAGCCAAAGCGAAACCCGAAAACTTGGGATTTGCAGGCCGCCAGCAGCACAGGAAGACGTGTAGTCACGAATTGGTGCGTGCCTTGATTCATAAGGCAAGTTTCCGTATAATGCGGGAATGAAAATGAGAGTTGCCTATCATCTCATCCAACAAGATCAAAGGATCCATTCAGCCCGGGATGGATACGGGGGCCTTTGGCTGACTGGCGAATCGAACTGAGAGTGACCAGCGTATCCCACCAGGTTCTGCAATCAAGCGTGGAATCTGAGAATGGCCGACCTGAGAAACCGGTAAAGCGAAGTCACCACGGTATAGGATGACGCTTGGTGATAATAAAACAAGGAGGGTTTTCCATGTCGAAGAAAAAACTTGGTCCCCAGACATTGCTCTATCCCATGCCGGCGGTCCTAGTGGGTGCTGTCGTGGAGGGAAAAGCAAATTTCATGACTGCAGCCTGGTGCTCCATTGCCTGTTTGAAACCCCCTGCGATCTCAGTAGCGGTCAATACGGCACGGCACACACTGAAAGGAATCAAACAGAACGGGGCCTTTTCAATCAATGTCCCTTCAGCAGATCTTGTCAAGGATGTCGACTACTGTGGAATTTACTCCGGCGCTAAGAGAGACAAGTCAAGTATATTCAAGGTGTATCTTGGGGAGTTGCAGACCGTTCCGCTCATCGAGGAATGCCCCGTCAATCTGGAGTGTAAATTGATCCAGTCGCTCGACATCGGTTCTCACACCCTGATTGTGGGGGAGATTCTTGAGACCCACGTCACAGAGAGCTGTCTTACGGATGGAAAACCCGATCCTGTAAAAATCAACCCACTGGTATTCTCACCTGCCGTTCAGCAATATCATCGCTTGGGGCCGGTCATCGCCCAGGCATTTAAAGTGGGCAAGGATCGGTAATTTACGGATTGAAACTTCTCAAAAAGGTGATGGTGGGGGAATTGTGGTTTGGATTGGTGGGGATGGTTCATTGAAGTGAGTCACATTGAACATGCTGGCTCGTCATCTCTTCAATGTGCTCTGATAATGTCGACATACTGGATGGGAAGGAATGCATAAAAGGTTATCAAAAAGCCAGCTCTCAGCGCCGAGGACAGTAAGCGTATTAAGCAGATTTCCGTTGATTTGTTGGCGATCCTGACGAACGAGAAACTGAAAATCGATCATTGGCGAGGCAAGGAATCAACACGCGATGCGGTGCGAGTGACAATTCGTGATTTTCTATGGAGCGATGAGATCAGGCAAGGGACCGGTATTGTCTCGAATAAGGCCTTTGAAAGGTACTTCCAACACGCATTCGAAGATGAATTGAAGATTTATCAGAAGCGGAATGAATTGCGGAAAGGTGACAAAAAAATGGCAAAGGTTTTACCCTCTGCCGAAAATGGAAAAATACTTAATTTTCAATAAGTTAGATGGTGCCGAAGGCGGGACTTGAACCCGCACGGCCGTCGGCCACTACCCCCTCAA
>JBMNCO010000187.1:0-32721 GCA_049366815.1 Desulfatiglandales bacterium
GGTCGCCTATTCTGGTATGTCTAGCAGAGGCAGGTTCGGAGGATCTTTATCCTTCAATGAATACATCAAGGAGGTCAGGGAAAAAGGACTTATGAAAATCGGGCGTAACGACCCCTGCCCCTGTGGCAGCGGATTGAAATATAAAAAATGCTGCATGGGGAAGGGCACCTTAGAAGAAAAAGGCCTCAAAGAAAAGTATCTCCGGACACACAACATTCGGATCAAGGAACAGCAAGACATCGAAGGCATCAGAAGAGCCGGTCGACTTGCCTTGGAGACCCTGGATCTTGTGGAGAAAAATATCCATCCAGGTATGGCGACCGACGAAATCAATACCTTGGTGCATGAATTTACGGTGGGCCACGGCGCCGTACCTGCCCCACTCAATTACCGCGGATTTCCCAAGAGCGTCTGCGTATCCGTCAACGAAGTCATTTGCCACGGTATTCCTGGAGAGAGCGTCCTGAAAGACGGGGACATCGTCAACGTGGATGTTACTCCCATTCTGGATGGGTACTATGCGGACACAAGCAAGACATTCTTTGTGGGAACACCGGGACCCGACGCCCGGAAAATCGTGGAGGTGGCCAGGGCCTGTCTCAAGGCAGGCATATCCATGGTGCAACCGGGAAACAGGATCGGAGACATTGGATGGGCGATCCAGCGATACGCCGAGGGCCGCGGGTGCTCTGTGGTCCGTGAGTTTGTGGGTCACGGTGTCGGCATTGAATTCCATGAGTCCCCTCAGATCCCCCATTACGGCCAGAAGGGGAGAGGCGTGGTCCTTGTACCGGGGATGGTCTTCACGATCGAACCCATGATCAATCTAGGAAGGAAAGACCTCCACATTCTCCGCGACCGATGGACGGCGGTTACCGACGACGGCTCCCTCTCGGCCCAGTTTGAGCAGACAATCCTGGTCACGGAAAATGGGTATGAAAGCCTGACCCCTTTTGATCTCGATGCCCCGCTGTTGAAGGATTGACGAGGTACGAGAAGACAAGAGGCATATGGTCAGTGCTATCGCTCAAAAGGCCCGTGATTTGGGGTTCATCGCCGTTGGATTTTCGAGACCCGGAAGACCTCTCTACTTCGACTTTCTCAAATCGTGGATCGCGGCCGGAAAGCACGGCGACATGACTTGGCTCGAACGCCACATCGATCTCAAAGAGAATCCCTGCCGCCTCCTCGAAGGATGCCGCACCGTCATCTCCCTGGCCTTTCCCTACCCATCCGCCAAGCCTGCCACCCCTGACGGTTATACCGTCTCCCGATATGCCCGGCCCGACAAGGTGGATTATCACGACAGGCTCAGGCAGAAATGCCGGGCACTGGCGCGTCTTCTCGAAAGAACGAACGATGGCTGCAGGAACCGGATCTGCGTGGATTCCGCGCCCATCATGGAACGGAGTTTCGCCCTTTCCGCGGGCATCGGGTTCATCGGCAAAAACAATGCCCTCATCATTCCAGGACAAGGTTCCTACCAGTATCTCGCTGAGATCCTCACCACGGCTGCGCTTGATTTCCCTGATGCAGAACCCATGGAGACCCAGTGCGGGACCTGTAACCTTTGTTTGGAGGCCTGCCCTACGGGAGCCCTTTCCAGCCCTTTTGATCTGGATGCCCGGAAGTGTCTCTCTTACCTCACCATCGAACACAAAGGTCCTCTTTCCAAGAAGTCCGGCGAAAAAATGGGGCAATGCTTTTTCGGATGCGACCGATGCCAGGAAGTGTGCCCATTTAACCGGGACAGGGCCACCGTTGACGTTACACTGCCTTCAGCTCCAACACTTTTGGCCATGGACAAAGAGGGGTTCAAAAATCGATTTGGGAAAACAGCCCTCAGCAGGCCAGGGCTCGAAAAAGTGAAGGACAATCTCCGGGCTCTATTGGATTCCGAAGAGGCAACTCATTGAAATTCCCTCCTGGGCAGCGGAAAACGTGGCCGTCATTTTCCCGGGGCGGGCGTATTTTGCCCCTGAATCGGGACGGGCGAAGGTACAAAATCCTGCAGCGACCCGAGCCACAGACGCCGGAGGGACCGCAGCGAAGAGAACATCCAGACCCCTGCTTGAAGCGGCCTATTCTATCATGGACAGGAATATCTCTTCTACATGGCGGATCACAGGCCGGCCACCTTCCGGCCCAGGTTCAGGGCCTCCTGAAGGGTCTCGGGGTTTTCTGAAACGGCCGTCTTCTTCTCCAGTCTCCTGAAGAAGATGCCACCCTCATAGGTCATGTCCAGGGCATCATAGAAATATCTGGCCGTAAGTTGTGCCCCTTCAAAGAGATTCTGCCCCCTGGTGGCCCCCACGGCGATCAGATACCCATGCCCACCCTCAAAGGTCTTTCGCTCCTCGGGGCCCTTTGTCAGCATTCGTTTGCTCCAAAGGGCCTGGCAGCGGTCAACAAGCGCCTTGACCTGGGAGGTGATGCCGTAAAAGAAGATGGGGGAAGCAAGAAAGATCGCCTGGGCCTCCTCCAAGAGGGGGTAGACGCCCTGCATATCATCTTCGACCACGCATTTGCCGGTCTTGTCACATCCCCCGCACTCGAGACAGCCGCACATCTTGAGATTACGCGCATACACCCTCTTCACATCGGCTCCCGCAATCTCGGCCCCCTCCAGGGCCTTATCCAGGAGTTGATCACTGTTCCCGTTCTTACGGGGACTGCCGTATATACCCAATACCTTCATTGAATTCCCCCTTTTATATAAGTTCAGCCGTTTGAAAAAGCGTAGCAATTCGGGCCATGGGAATCTCTTTTCAAAAACGAAGGGCCGTGGAGAAGACGCACATGTCCGGGGCGGCGTAGGCGGACGGCGGACCCATGTTAGTAGCTGTCACACCTTGATTTTCATGGTTTTTCCCCGGTGGTGCTCCGTCCGCCTGAAGCCCGGTTCCTATGCGAACATCCCGGCACCGCTTTTTCCGTTTTTGAAAAGAGATTCCCATGCCCTTTCGTATTAAGCGTTTTCAAAAACCTGAGGTGTCACCCCCTTTTCTGTTTTATTCCTCCGGGCCTTTTAACACGCATCTATTCATACTATTGCCGGACCGGGATCCGGGTCAAGAAACAATCCAAACAAAGCCGACGGCAATGGTCACCCGGTTCCAATTTCCGGGGTGACCTGATCCGATCCCGAGCGTCAAAACTTTTCCCCCGCCCCCATTAACGGGTCGTCCGGCGGACAAGAGACAAGAACGTTACATCTCCATTTTCTTCTTGAATTTTCGATGAGTTTGGTCTAAAAGAATCACACAAAGGCGAAGTGTCTATAGAAACGTCCTTTTCCCGCAAACCTTGCAAACAGGCCTTTGTCGATGGAGCAGGTTCTACTGTTAAACATCACCTATGAGCCTTTGAAAATCATCAACTGGCGGAAGGCTGTCACCATGCTCTGCCTGGGCAAGGTGGAGGTCATAGAAGAATATGACCACGAGATCCGATCCGTCAGTTTTGCTGTCAAGTTGCCCTCCGTGGTTCGTCTCCTCAAATTGATCAAGAGGCCCAAGAACCCCATAAAGTTCTCAAGGCAGAACATATACGCCAGAGATCGTTTCAAGTGCCAGTACTGTGGAGGCTCCTTCTCCAGCGAGGAACTGACCTATGATCACGTCTTTCCCAAGTCTCGAGGGGGAAGGACGGAATGGGAAAATATCGTGACCTGTTGCGTTGAGTGCAATCGAATCAAGGGAGGACGCACCCCTGAGGAAGCCGCCATGACGCTGATCCGTAAACCGGCTCGCCCGTCCTGGATCCCCGCCCTCAGGATTACAATAGGCTTTCAAAGGGTGCCGGAATCCTGGCGGGATTACATCTACTGGACGGTGGAACTCCTGGAGTAGCCCCCACCTCCCCTTCTCTCATTTAGAACTTGCCGCCCCAAATAGGGGACGGCACAAAGACTACCCCAAGGCCGCTGCGATCTTCTCAGCCGTCTCCTTGATGGCCTCCATGTCACCTTCCTTCAGCCCCCAGTTGGTCACGGGAAGTTCAGGCCCGCCCGCCTTGCGTGGCATGATGTGAAGATGATAGTGCATGACCAGTTGGTTGGCCCCCCTTCCGTTCAACTGCAGTATGGCCACGCCGTCCGGATTGAGGGCCTTTTTGATCGCGTGGATGATTTTCCGGGAGGCCAGATGAATGGCCGTAAGATCTTCAGGAGGTATTTCCCAGAGGTTTTCGGCATGGTTTTTCGGGATAATCAGCGTGTGCCCTTCAGCGATGGGATTGATGTCCTCGAAGGCAAAAACCCGATCATCTTCATAGACCTTAAAACTGGGGATCTCACCCTTCACGATTTTGCAGAAAATACAGTCTGTCATGCGTTCCTCCTTTCTTATCCATCGTCACTCTCCTTTTAATCGTTCTTCTCTTTTCTGTCGAGGGATTTCTGGAAGGCTGCACCTCTGTCTTGATACCCGGATTTCTTGACTATCCTTTTTGTTGTGTTCTATATTGGGTAACAAAAACGGGCAGGTCAGAGGAAAACGATGATGCAGGAAGACAATCTCCCCGATTTCCATGGGAAACTGGTTGTCTTATATCTCACCAACGCCCCCGGAGCGGTCCAGGACGGCGTGGTGCTGGAGTACGCCTCCTTTAAACGCCATGGGGACAAGCTTTTCGTCGTCGGCCGGATACCTGAAATCGAGGACGGGAGCTATGAATGGATCGCCAACCTGCAGGGAGGCGCAGCATGGGACGCCGTTTCTTTTTATCTTGTATTTAACTCCCGGGAGGACTATCTCAACCGTATGCGAAAAGTGAAAACCCCTTTCTGGCAGCGTATTTTTGAATGAACGCCTGGACTGCAGGACCTTTTTTTCGTGACCGAAGACCTGATTTTTGCTCTATGTTTTGATCACGGGCAAGGGATGTCAGGCTTTTGAATATTGCCGACTCAGGCTCATGAACCAGCCGCCGCACGGAAAAACGATTGGGGATAACGCCGCCGATGATGCCTTGACGGCGATTCAAGGCCCCTGGTTTTGGCTTGACTCACACGCCGTAAGTGATTATAAAAAAGCGTTTTTACACCGGCATTCGAGATTTTTTCATATCTTATATCAAAGGAGGATCAGCCAATGAGGGATCGTGGATCGAGGAGGGTATTTTGGGCGGTTTTGTGTGCAGCGTTTCTGTTTGTGGGAACGGCCGGAATCGGGCTTGCCGCAGACACCATCAAATTCGGAGTGGCCGGGGCCCACAGTGGAGATCTTGCATCCTACGGTCTCCCGACCGTCAAAGCTGCTGAACTTGCCGTAAAAGAGGTCAATGACCGGGGTGGAATTCGGGGTAAGCTTGTCGAACTGCTCGTCGAAGACGACCAGTGCAAGCCGGAGCATGCCACCAACGCCGCGACCAAACTGATATCCGAAGGGGTTCATGTGGTATTGGGACACATCTGCAGCGGCGCCACAAAGGCCGCGCTGAAGATCTATCTGGATTCCAAAATCATCGTCATGTCGCCGTCGGCCACCAACACGGAACTTACCCTTTCCGGCGAATATCCCAACTTCTACCGGACGATCGCCTATGACGACGCCCAGGCGGAACTCCAGGTAAAATACGCCACCGAGACCCTGCAGGTAAAAAAAGTGGCCGTACTTCACGATAAAGGCGACTACGGTAAAGGCCAGGCCGAGCTTGCCAAGAAATACTTCGAAAAGGCAGGCGTGAGCGTAGCCCTCTTTGAGGGGGTCACACCCGGTGCGGTGGACTATTCCGCCATCGTTCAAAAGGTGAAACGCGCCGATGTGGACCTTGTGACCTGGGGCGGCTATCATCCCGAGGCCTCCAAGGTCGTCACCCTCATGCGCAGAAAAAAAATGGACAACCTCTTCATGGGCGCGGACGGGATCAAGGATGAGACCTTCATCAAGGTAGCCGGTGCAAATGCCGAAGGCGTTTACGCCACCGGCCCCATGGATACCTCGGCCAATCCCATGTACATCGAGGCCAAAAAGGCGCATCAAAAGGCCTATGGTTCCGATCCCGGACCCTTTTTCTTTGAGGCCTATGCCGCCGCAAAGGCCCTGCTCAATGCCTTGGAAAAGGCCGGGTCAACAGATTACGACGCCATGACCAAGGCACTCCGCACTGAATATGTCGAGACGCCTCTAGGGAAGATCAGCTTTGACGGAAACGGAGATGCGACCGGTATCGGCTTTACCGTGTATAAGGTTGACGCGGGAAACTACGTTGAAATGAAATAACCCGTGAGGTTAAGCATCCGTCAGGGGACAGGGCGTTTCCTGCCCCCTGATTTTTCTTTGGGGGACCCGCGCCCTCAGGGGAATCAACCTCCATTCAGGAACAAGACATCCGGACATGGACTATTTTGTAGAGCTCCTTCTCGGCGGATTGACCCGCGGAAGTATTTACGCACTGATCGCCCTGGGTTACACCATGGTTTATGGGATCATACAGTTGATCAATTTTGCCCATGGTGAGATTTATATGATCGGTGCCTTTACCGCCCTTATTGTGACCGGTGTGCTCACACTCTATGGCTGGAACCAGTTGGCTATCATCTTCATCGCCTCTATCGTGGCCGTGCTCTATTCCATGGGGTACGGATACACTGTAGAGAAGGTGGCCTACAAACCCCTCCGCCATGCCCCAAGACTTTCGGCCCTCATCAGCGCAATCGGGATGTCCCTGTTCCTTCAGAACTACGTCCTCCTGGCCCAGACATCTGATTTCCTGCCCTTTCCGAGTCTTATCCCGGAGTTCGCATTCCTGGAACCCTACTCCCACATCGTGGGTTCGACAGAGATCCTTATCATCCTGACCACGGCCGTTGTCATGGCCCTGTTGACCTTTCTAATCAAATTCACGAAGATCGGAAAGGCCATGCGGGCTACGGCCCAGGACCGTCAGATGGCCATGCTGGTGGGCATAGACGCCAATCGTGTGATCTCCATCACCTTTATTATTGGCTCCGCAACGGCCGCCCTGGGCGGGGTGCTCATCGCCTCCCACATTGGTCAGATCAACTTTTATATCGGTTTTATTGCCGGCATCAAGGCATTCGTAGCTGCGGTGCTCGGCGGGATCGGAAGCATGCCGGGGGCGGTGCTGGGGAGCCTGGTCCTCGGGTGGACCGAATCCTTTTTCACGGGTTATGTCTCCAGTGACTATGAGGACGTGTTTGCCTTTATCTTCCTGGTGGTCATCCTGATTTTCCGACCGGCCGGTATCCTGGGGCGGTCTGAAACCCAGAAAGTGTAGGGGTTTTAAGTTCCTGGTGACAAATCTTTCCGCCAGAGGACCGATGACTTCTCCCATTTCAGGGCACTTCGTAAACAGGATTGGAAGTAAGTTTTGATAACATTAGACGAAATCAAGAAATCGTTTCTGACCGCCCTATGGTTCATGTTTTTGACCTTCCCCGTCATGGTTGTCCGGGTCAACACCATCGAAAACATCGTGGAGTGGCGTTGGCAGCGGATGTTCTTTGTGGGAATCGGCGTGTTCTTTTTCTCTTTTCTCTGGCGCTACATGATAAGGCGGAAAGAGGCCGGGATCAAGCAGGCTGAACAGGGTGAGGCCGATACACCCAATCTGAGTCAGCGACTGCTTGGAAATCGCCGGGTCACTGTCCCGGCCCTGATCTTCTTCGGTGTTTTTGTCCTCGCTTTTCCCTTTCTCTTCTCCCTCTACCAGACCAACATCATGATCACCGCCCTCATTTACGTGGTCACCGGACTGGGGCTGAATATCGTGGTGGGACTGGCCGGACTGCTGGACCTGGGATATGTGGCCTTTTATGCGGTGGGCGCCTATTCCTATGCGCTGTTAAATCACCATTTCGGTCTGGGATTCTGGATGGCCCTTCCCATCGGCGGCGCCCTGGGCCTGCTCTTCGGTATCCTCCTGGGGTTCCCTGTGCTCCGGCTTCGGGGCGACTACCTGGCCATTGTCACCCTCGGCTTCGGAGAGATCATCCGGCTCATTCTGGAGAACTGGAATGAATTCTCATTCGGCCCCAGCGGCATCGCACACATCCCAAGGCCGGGTCTTTTCGGCATCAAACTCTCTCTGGCTGATGCGACGGTCTACGTCTATTTTCTCATGGTGGCACTGGCGCTCTTTACGATCTTTGTGGTCCGGAGGCTCCAGGATTCCCGCATCGGAAGGGCCTGGATCGCCCTGCGGGAAGATGAGGTGGCCTGCCAGGCCATGGGAATCGACAAAACGAAAACCAAGCTCACGGCCTTTGCCATGGGTGCAACATGGGCCGGGATGGCCGGTGTGGTCTTTGCCGCAAAAACCACCTTCATCAATCCGGCCAGTTTCACCATCTGGGAATCCATCATCATTCTTTGCGTAGTGGTCCTAGGAGGAATGGGTTCCGTTGTTGGGGTTATCCTGGGGGCCATGGTGCTGATCCTGCTGCCGGAATATCTCAGGGCCTTTTCGGAGTACCGGATGCTGCTTTTCGGCGCCGTCCTGGTCGTCATGATGGTATTTCGGCCAGGCGGAATAGTCAGCGAGGTCCGCAGGACCTATCAGTTCAAGGGGAGGACCGGTGAAATCGCGAGGGGATAGGTAAGACAATGGAGCCGGTTCTTGAAGTAAAAAACCTCAGCATGGATTTTGGAGGCCTTCGCGCCCTGGATCGTGTGGACCTGAGCGTCGGGACCCAGGAAATCGTTGCGCTGATCGGACCCAACGGCGCTGGAAAGACCACCTTTTTTAATTGCATCACCGGCCTATACTCCCCTACCGAGGGGGATATGCTCATTCATGATTCCACCGGAAAAACGGAGAGCCTCAAGGGGCTGAAACCGAATGAGGTCACCAAAAAGGGTCTGGCCAGGACCTTTCAGAATATTCGGCTGTTTCTCAACATGACGGTGCTCGAAAACGTCATGATCGGTCGTCACTGCCGGACCGGTGCAGGTATTCTTGGAGCCGTCCTGAAAAACCGTAGAACGCGTGAGGAAGAACAGAAGATCGTGGAGGACAGTTACCTGGTCCTGGAAAAAATCGGGCTGGCCGCCTACGTCAACGAATTCGCCAAGAACCTCCCCTACGGCGCCCAGCGACGTCTGGAGATCGCGAGGGCCCTGGCTTCTGAACCCTTCCTGCTGTTGCTGGATGAGCCGGCCGCCGGCATGAACCCTCAGGAGACCAGGAAGTTGGATGAACTCATTCTGAAAATCCGGGAGGAGGAGAAGGTTTCAATCCTGTTGATTGAGCACGACATGAAGCTGGTCATGAGCCTCTCGGACAACATTTTCGTCGTCGATTACGGAAAAAAGATCGCTCAGGGCACTCCAGAGGAGATTAAGAACAATTCCGCTGTCATCAAGGCATACCTCGGAGAGGACCTCGATGCTTAAAATCCAGAATATCAGCACATTTTATGGAAACATCCAGGCCCTGAAGAATATCACCATGGACGTGGCGGAAGGAGAAATCATAACCCTGATAGGCGCCAACGGAGCAGGCAAGACCACCACCCTCATGTCTATCTCCGGCATCTCTCCTCCGAGGACGGGCGAAATTCATTTCATGGGGAAACCGATTCACAACATGACCCCAAATGAAATCGTGGGCCTCGGCCTATGTCAGGTGCCTGAGGGGCGGCGTATCTTTCCCTATCTGACCGTCAGTGAAAACCTGGACATGGGGGCCTTCTTGCGATCGGACAGAGAACAGATCAAAGAGGACATGAAATACATTTTCAAGCTCTTTCCGATTCTTGCCGAAAGGCGGCACCAGACCGGCGGGACCCTGAGCGGCGGCGAACAGCAGATGCTGGCCATTTCCAGGGCCTTGATGGCCCGACCCCGGCTCCTGTTGATGGACGAACCCTCTCTGGGCCTTGCCCCCCTCTATGTGAGACAGATATTCGAGATCATTCAGAAGATCAATACCGAAAATAGGACTACCATTTTTCTCGTGGAGCAGAACGCCAACATGGCCCTTAAGGTGGCCGACAGGGGTTATGTCATGGAAACCGGCCGGATCATCCTTTCAGATACGGCATCAAACCTCCTTAAAAACGAAAAGGTCAAGAAGGCCTACCTCGGACTCTAGGCGGTACCGCTATGCGCTGTCAAGTGAGGTTCTCTCCCCTCAGCGCTACTCGGATCGCAACCCGGTGACTCCTGAGCACTGGAGCGGCCCGAAGCGCTTTTCAGTGTCCTTGTATGGGGCCAGGACGGCATAGTTCCCGTTCCTTGATCCCTTTGATCCTGAAAACGACCCACAATGCCGAGCGAGACACCCCTGAAAATCTACCCCTTTCCTGCCTGAGGTGTTATAAGAGGCCTCTCGGGGTCAGACCTATTGTGACGTCCCCTGAACCGTACTACAATTTCTTCCACCCCCGTCTAAGACCAAACAGGAGTCCCTTGTGAAACGACGGCGCAACGCGCTTGCGGGGGGACATGGTCTCAGATCGGGGAATTCATCTGGAGGCATGGAACATCGTGATTGATTTTGACATACCTGTCGACCGGCGAGGCACCAATAGCTTGAAATGGGAGAGGTATGCCGGTCGAGATGTGATCCCCCTTTGGGTGGCGGACATGGATTTCAGATCGCCCCCCTCGGTTATCGCAGCCCTTCATGAGCATGTTGAACACGGCGTGTTCGGCTATACCCTGCCGCCGAAAGAACTCGTAGAGGTCGTGACCTCAAGGTTGCACAAGGATTACAACTGGCAGGTAGAACCTGAATGGATCCTCTGGTTGCCTGGGCTCGTGACCGGTTTGAATGTGGCCTGTCGTGCCGTCGGAAAGGAGCAGGATGCCGTGATGACCGCAGTACCCGTCTATCCACCCTTTTTAAGTGCTCCCGGATATTCCGGTCGCAAACTTGTGACATCCGATCTTATGGGAAAAGACGGCCGATGGACCCTCGACATTCAAGAAATGGAAAAGAACCTCACACCGAGGACAAGGCTGTTTATTCTCTGCAACCCACATAACCCCGTGGGACGCATATACACGACGGAAGAGCTCACATCCCTGGCCGCCTTCTGCGAAAAACACGATATCATTATCTGCTCGGACGAAATTCACTGCGATCTCCTCTTGGATGAGGGCAAATCCCACATTCCCATAGCCACCCTTGGCCCGGACATCGCCCGGCATGCCATTACCCTAATGGCCCCGAGCAAGACCTATAATCTCCCGGGGCTTGGATGTTCCTTCGCCGTTATACCTGATAAGGGGATCCGGGCCCGCTTTCAGGCCGCCATGAGCGGTATTGTCCCTCATGTGAACGCCCTTGGGTTCACAGCGGCCCTTGCCGCCTACCGGGACTGCGGAGACTGGCTGAAAGCGCTCCTCGCCTACCTTCGCGGCAATCGTGATCTTGTGGAAGAGACCTTGTCAATAATTCCCGGGCTCTCTGTCCCCCACGTGGAAGCGACCTATCTTGCATGGATCGACACCCGGGCGACAGGACTGGAGAATCCGGCGGCATTCTTTGAAGAGGCAGGGGTAGGGGTATGGGACGGTCGTGATTTCGGAGGGTCAAACGCCGTGCGTCTTAATTTTGCCTGCAACCGCGCCTTGCTTGTCAAGGCCCTCGAAAGGATGAAGGAAGCGCTTCTGCATCACCTTTCCGAAGGAGGGTCGAGAGAGGAGGAACCCCATGTTCAAAATGGGCGTCCGTGAATTCGAATCAAAAAGACACGTATTCAAAAGAGTGGGCAGTCCTGTCGGCACCCTGACACTGGTGGCGAATGACGACGGGCTCAGGGGCCTCCTCTTTCAGAACACCACCCTTTGCCCTGAAGAGGCCTGGAATTTACTCCATGAGGAACCCGGCCATGAGATCATCCTCCGCGTCGAAGCGCAACTCTCGGAGTACTTCGCGGGCGTCCGGCGCACTTTCGATATCCCCCTCGTGATCGGCGGGACGGCCTTCCAGAAACGTGTGTGGAATCGCCTCCTGGACATCCCCTACGGCCGTACGGTCTCCTATAGCGAAATCGCAGAGGGACTGGGAGATATCAAAAAAGCCCGCCCCGTCGGAGGTGCCGTCGGGCTGAACCCGATCGCGATCATTATCCCCTGTCATCGCGTTATCGGAAAAAACGGAGCTCTCACCGGCTTTGGAGGAGGACTCGACGTCAAATCTTTTTTATTGAGCCTGGAAACTGCACCTTGAAACCCGCCATATCAATGCAGTGAGGATCACCGGTGGGAAATGCCTGCAATTTCTTCAAGGCCCGGACTGCCCGGCGCTTAGGTTCATTCCGCTGCTGCTGAATCATTTGACCAGCTTTAACACCTCCTTAAAGGTGTCGGTACCGGCCTCTTTCAAGAGTTCATACATGACCATTTCTGTCGTGGTGATGGTAACCCCCTGCATCGCCATTCGCTGCAGGGCCGCATGGCAATTATTGGGATTCCTGGAAGAAACGGCATCACCGACGACATGGACGGTATAATCTGAGAGGGCATGCAGTGCCGTCTGCATAACGCAGATATGGGCCTCGATACCTATGATGATCAGGGCCTTTCTGTTTATGCGATTCAGCATTTCTTTGAATTCTTCAACCCTGAAACAATCAAATGAAAACTTGGAAATGGGCCGTGTATCCAGTAGATCCTCCCGGATGATATACAGCGTATTCCCGAGTTGCTCCTGTTCTGTAACAACAACGGGGATGTCTATAATGTGAGAAAACTTGAGAAGCTTGAGGACATTGGAAATCAGGACCTCCTTCTCAGACATGACCTTGAATAACTTATCCTGCATGTCCACAATCAGCAGAACGGCATCTTTTGAATCAATCAACGGCGTCTTTTTGCTCTCCTGGTTGCTCACTTCGCCCTCCTTCTCATTGGCTTCTAGGTGATGTTCCCCGGATGACCTATATGAGATATTACATTGAAACAGGCAAAAATGCAAATGTTTGGGGCATGGCCCTTTGTTTCAAGACCATGAAAAAGGTCTGATTCAATTTTGGCAAAGCGTGCCATCCCTTATCGATTTACCAAAGAATCCGAAAGGTTCTTGAGTATATTAAGCCCGGGATCATCCAGTTCATCCAGGAGTTGCTGGAGAGAAAGGAGGGCGGGTTGAATATAGACCTCGAAATGAAGTTTTCCTTGGACTCTTGTGAGGAACGAAAATGCCCCAAGTATCTGGAGGTTTCTCTGGATTGCGAGATAAGGATAGCACTGCCTGAAATTGGCGGCCTCTTGAGGGTCATCGGTCCCAAGCAATTGGACATAATGATTTAAAAAACGATTTCTCTCTTCTCTGTTCAGATGGACATAGGGGTCTATGAGCAGAGAGGCCAGGTCATACCCTAAAGGCCCCAGACGCCCTCCCTGCCAGTCGATGATTCCTATCCGATCCCCATCAATGATGAGGTTTCGTGACTGAAAATCACGGTGGAGGTAGTAACAGCCGTTAGCCCGGGAGGCCTCCTCGGCCAGATGATCAAAGGGCCTTTCCAGTTCCGGCCACTCCTTTTTCAGACCGAGATAGTTGTTCAGAAAGGCATCCCTGAAGTAATTTGCCTCATAGCGGCGCATGACCTCCCTATCGTACCTTGCCGTTTGGCAGGTCCAGCGTGTATGAAATCCTTGGGCGCCCCTGGTCTGGAGCCGGAAGAGAATTTCTATCGCCTGTTCATAGAATGGCGCCCGGTCGCTGTGGCGAGAAGCCCAGGATTGAAGACTCGTCTCACCGAGATCCGTCATGATGAACCAGCCCTTTTCCAGGTCATGTCTGTAGATCTCAGGAACAGGTACTCCCTTCCCATGAAGATGGCGACCGATTTTGAGATAGGCCAAGTTTTCCTTTTTGGAAAACAGGTCCAGAGGCGCGTTTTCCATGACCATGTAACGGGCACCGCAGGGTTGAGACCTGATCCGCCAGAAAAGTCTTTTTGAACCGTCTGCCGGAACGGACTCCCATTCGGACTGAGGTCCGGAAAGACCTAAACCCTGGAGAAACTCGGAGACGAATTTTTTCAGTTCCGTTCTCACATCCTGAGACTCCCTCATTCACCGGGGCCGAGGGTCGCAAATTATGGCCCATGACTGATCACAAAGGTATCTTCTTGACAAAATAGGGATTGCCCGCATTCCACTGCTTTCTACACCTTATATCCTACAAGGAATCGCAAAGGAAGTCCATGACCGGGGGACGGCGTTTCAGAGAAAAGACCGCGTTGCCTGATGGAATTTTGCAGATTTCTTATTGAGTTCCATAGGAAATGACTTCCATTTATCAGGGCTTTTTGGTAAATGGGGAGGTACCACATGTGCTGACTCCACTCTTAGTGATATATTCACTTCTCACCGCGCAACGTTCAAAGGGAGCCTTTGGAATGGAAAAGTTCCTGATCTTGGATATTGGTGCAGGGACCATGGATATCCTTTTTTATGACGGGGGAACGAACATGCACTATAAGGCCGTCGTCAAATCCCCCATACGTACTGTCGCCGAAAAGGCCGCCATGCTTTCCGGTCATCTCCTGGTCACGGGCGTAGAGATGGGAGGCGGTCCCGTCACCCAGGTCTTGACCGATAGGGCAAAGACGGCGGACGTGGTGATGTCCGCCTCGGCCGCATCCACGATTCATCACGATCGTGAAAGAGTGAGGTCGTTGGGGATCAAGGTCATCGAAGATTCAGAGGCCGAAGAGTTAAAGAAAGATACCCGTTATCAGAACCTCACCCTTGGGGACCTCGAACCCGATCGGTTGGAACCACTTATCAGAGGTTTGGGTGTCCCATTTTCCTTCGACGCCGTTGGGATCTGCGCGCAGGATCACGGCATTCCACCTGCAAACGTCTCGCATCTGGACTTTCGTCACAATATCTTCAAGGCCGTCCTGGATGGGAATCCCTTTCCGGAAGCGCTTCTATATCGTAATGATGAGCTTCCTGACACTTTCAACCGTCTCGCCTCCATGGCCAAAACGGCGGCCATGTTTCACTGCGAAGAAATTTACCTCATGGACAGCGGCATGGCCGCCGTTCTCGGTGCGTCTATGGATCCGCATGCAATGAACACAGAGAGGGTTATCGTATTGGACATAGCCACATCTCATACGGTCTGTGCTGCCTTGGAACATGGCGAAATCGCGGGTTTTTTTGAATATCACACAAAGGACATCACATGCGATCTTCTGGAGGCCCTTTTATTCCAATTGGCCGAAGGGCAACTGGAACACGAACGTATTTTGCGGGAGGGGGGACACGGGGCCTATATCCGAAGGGCTTTTGGATCTGAGTCCGATGACAGGATCATAGCGACGGGGCCAAGAAGGAGCCTGGTTTCTCACTCAAGGCTCCCTATGTTGTTCGGTGCGCCCCTGGGAGATAACATGATGACCGGTACCTTAGGAGTCCTGGAGGCCATTCGCAGGCGGAAGGGACTCGACCCGCTGATCGGGGGGGAATAAAGATAAAAGTATAATTGGGGAGGGGGAAATGGACTCTTTGCATGACTATTTCGTGTGTGAGGATTGCGGCAACAAGGACTTTAAACCTATATACAACTTTTCCGTTAGGTTTTACGGGGTCAACTTTTCAGATGAACTGATCTACGACAAGTTGACCGATGAAACGTTTCAGTGCACCAAGTGCGCAAAGGTCTACACGGCGGAGGAGATAGAATCAAACCTCTCAAGGCTCAAGAGGGTCCGAAAGAAACAGGCCTAGACACCCACCCTGCACCTCTTTGTGTGCAGGGTCCTTTTTTTGAGAGGGCTTGGGATTATGCATTCCGACGTAAACCGGCCTTCTGGACAATGAGGTAAAGGAACTGTGAAGAGAGGGTTCCGGCCTTGTTTGACCCCGTTCAAGCCGGCTGGGCATCCTTTAAATAAAACTGGAATTTGTAAGATCCCAACTCAATGGTATCGAATTCCTTCAGTGGAATACCTTGTTTAACCACCTTACCGTTGACCTTCAGCTTCGTCATACCGCCTGTGAAAGAGATGTTGTAGCCCGTAGGTCTCTTGCTGATAGTAGCAGCCGTAGCGCCCATGAGCATCCCGGAGAGTTTGATCTCCGCAGTATCCCCCTTGCCTATCTTTGTGAGCTTCTTTTTCAACTCAAATTCACCCAGATCAGAACCATCGATAAAGGAAACGATGCCGATTTTTTCAGGGGCCTTCGTAGCCATGGTCTCATCCTCTTGTTTGGCCAGGAGTTCCCTCTGTCTTGCCGTATCGAGCATCATGGTCTTGTCCAAATCCAGTTTCTTCTCTTCCGGCTTGACGTCGGAATCCATCTTTTCATCAGATACGAAAAGTATAACGTGTTTTCCTATGACAATATTATCCCCGTGCCTCAGCCTATGTGAAACCGTCTTCTTATCGTTGACAAATGTGCCGTTGGTGCTTTGAAGGTCGGTCAGGATAAAATCGTTCCCTGCTCTGTCAATCCTTGCATGGTAGCCGGAAACCGCCAGGTTATCGATCACAATAGCGTTGTCTTCCTTTCGACCGATGGTGATGCTTTCATCTTCAAAAGGGTGCTCCTTGAGGACCTGTTTATTAAACATCAAAATCAATCTTGCCATGATGGTTTTCCCCCTCAACTCATAAGAGAATAACACTTCGAACTATAGGATATCTATTAAGCCAAATCAGACTTATGGCTGATTTTTCCTAATGCTTTCTTTATGCCCAAAAAAAAATCAGCAATGCAATGAACCCCTTTTTTGAGCAAGCTTCCTTTTGGGATGACGACATCGGATACATTCAGGGAAACCACAGTGGTATTGTCGTGCCCACCTCTTTGCAGCGCCTTCTCAACGAATCGGCGGCAAAGGATCTCGGGATCATGTTCTTGCTCGGCCATTTCCAAGATTTCCTGATCGTTGACCAGATCTGTTAAACCGTCCGTGCACAGAATGAACCGGTCGTAGTTGTTCGGTTCAATTTCAAAGACGTCCGGTTCCACCTCTGCAGAGGACCCCAGGTTTCTTGTCAGGACGTGTTTAAGGGGTGAGATTTCTGCATCCGCCGTTGTCATCAGCCCCCTCTCAACCTGTTCCGAGACAATGGTGTGATCCCTGGAAAGCCTTTCGAGCCGACCGTTCCTGACCAGATAGATGCGGCTGTCCCCGGCGTTGGCGGCAATAACCAGGGTCGGTGTGACCAACAGGATCACGATTGTGGTACCCATGCCGTGGTATTGTTCATGGGCCAGGGACATTTCGTGGATAATGCGGTTTGCCGCCCTGGTACTGCTCAGGATATAGTTGCCATGCAGGGTAAGGGATTGATCATAGGCCCCATAGAGCTCATCTCCCGCGACATCTTCTGTTATCCACTTTTTATAACTTCTGGATATAGTATCCACAGCAACCTGGCTGGCCACTTCCCCAGCCAAATGCCCCCCCATACCATCGGCCACAATATACAGGCGTAAGGTATCATCGATACGAAAGGAATCCTCATTTCCCTCTCTCTTGAGTCCTACATCGGTCAATCCTGATGATTTTATATGCAAATCAACTCCAATCGTCCGGCATCGTGATTCAGGCCATGAATCCTCAATTTTTCTTCTTTAGGCCTCACTTTTTTTCTTAAGTTGGTCGATTTTTGTCGCAAAGAGACTGACATACTTTTCCATTTCCCGCGCACTTTTGAATCTTGCCTTTGGATCCTTGCAAAGGGCCTTGTCGATAAGCTGTTCGCAAACCCTTGGAATCTTCGGATTATAGTGTCTTACAGGAGGATGTTTGACCTGGGTAATCTGATACAGGAGACTGCTGAGGTTATCACCATGAAAGGGTGTCTCACCTGTAAGCAGTTGAAAGAACAACACCCCCAGAGAGAAGATATCGGAGCGGTGATCGATTTTCTGGCCCATGATCTGCTCAGGAGACATGTAATTGGGGGTCCCTAGAATCACCCCCGTCTTGGTCCGGGATGAAGATATGGCCTTGGCGATACCAAAATCAGTGACCTTTATTCCGCCGGTCTTGAGAATCATGATATTGGCCGGTTTGATGTCCCGGTGAATAACCCCTGCGCCATGGGCGTAATCCAGGGCATCGGCCACACCGGCCACCACATCAAGGACTTTCCGTAAAGGGAGGAGATGTCTTCTGTTGACGAAATTTTCCAGATCCTCCCCCTCGATGTACTCCATGACCATATATATCAGATCTCCATCCTCCCCAATATCGTAGATGGTTACGATGGATGGATGGGAAAGCTGACCGGCGATTTCCGCCTCGGTGAAGAATCGACCTTTGATCTCCTGGGCCACGTCTTCTTCGAACTCATCTGAAAAACGGATCGTCTTTATGGCCAAAAGCCGGTTGATCGTCGGGTCCAAGGCCTTGTACACCAAGCCCATCGCCCCTTTGCCCAATTCCTCGATGATCTCATAGCGCCCCACCTTCGATCGCCCCTCAATCCCTGAATGCGCCGATAGACTCACTCTGGTCAAGCCAAGCTGAGTGCCGCCGGTTGGGGATGATTTTTCCGATCTCCGGAGTCTCGGGATACGCTCCTCAATGTCCCGAAACTTACCGCAGGCTGCGAGATATTCATAGGCCGAGAGGGCCTTCTCCACCATACCCTTTTCCTCGAATTCCTGCCCCAGATTATAGATAAGGTTCATCGATTCGAGATCCATCGGGAGTTTCTTGAACTTGTCAAAGGCAAGGTCAAGAAGCCCTTGACTTTGAAAGCTGAGGCCCAATAAACGATTCGTCGCATCGGCGTCCCTTGCCCCCCCTCTCAACCGTAACCGGTCCATAACCAGGAAAATAAGATAGACGAAAACGAGACACACCACTGCATAAATCGTCCTGAACCACATGTTCATCTGGGTCAATACGGCCATCCCCATGATCAGGATCAGGAACCCTAACAGGCCCGTCCACATCAACCTGGTTCTATTATTCGCCTTTGGAAAATAAAGGAAAGCGAAACAACCAACGAGAAGAAGGATGAGGATTTCAAGATAGAGAAACCATGAAGGCCGAGCGGATACAGTCCCGTTGAGCATATTATTCAAGAGATGCGCTGTCAATTCATCGGGTGAATCTTCCAGGGCCGAGGTGGAATAAGAACCGGAGGCTCCGCCGCCGAATCCTATGATGACGGCCTTTCCTTCCATCAATTTCGGCGGCACCTGTGAATGCAGGATATCCACAAAAGAAGCCCGTGCAAAGGAACGCCCTTTTTGTGTCGACAGAATGGCCATTTCTCCTTTGATGGCAGGCAGGGTATAGTCCCCTAATCGAATCCCGTCTTCTTCAATCACGACTTGACCGGGCTCTTTCTGGAGAACGGCGATAGCCATTCTCAATGGAAAGGATGGGATGAGGGCGCCCTCGTAGCTCACGAACAGGGGATGGAATATGCACCCTCTTCGCTTTCCAACCGTAAGGTCCTTATGCCCCAAACCCGCTGCAGCCTGGGTGAGTCCGGGAAAAGGCATCATGAGCCCCGTCACTTTGCGCCTCTCCAGGTGAGAAAGTGCAATCCCTCGCCGTGCCAGAGAATTCTTGTATAGTGCGGCACGATCTTCCTGACTATCTTTACCCGAATCATGATGGTCCGTACGTGTAATAACCGCAAGAACAACCTTACCGCTTGAACCCACACTGTTTATGAGGCTTTTGTCATAGTCAAGGGCCGATTCCACCTGGCTCAGGTTCTCCAAGATCCACTTTTTGAAAGGGTCTTGCGCTTTCACCGCAGAATAGGTTTCAAGGCGCTCCCGAAAGGTTCGGATCTGCTCCAGCCCTTCGTGGGCGTTCATGCCGTTCAGGGGAACAGCCAGACCTATAACGTTCGCACCACCGCTGTCCAGAATAGACACCGCCTCTGCCAGATGCCTTCTATGCCATGGCAAAGGTCCCAGCTCCTGAAGGCTCTTGTCATCGATTTGCACAAGAAGGACCCCGGCCTTCTTTCGGTCCCCCTGTGTGGTCAATTTAAGGACCGACTCGTAAAGTCCCCTTTCTGTGGCATCAAGAAAGGGAAGCCCGAATATAGACATGACTATAAAGACAAAGACGACTGGAATCCCGAAAATAACAACTAACTTTATGTCTTTTTTAGTCATTTATCAAAATAAGAAAACTTTAGAATTCATAAAAATAAAACTTGCATCTATCAAAACAACAAATCAGTGTCAAACGAAAAATAGCTATTTTTAGCTTGCTTCAGTCCATAAACGACCCCTTTTTGTTTCCCGTTAAATAAACGTTGAGATGGGGTCTGAGTCGTAGACGCCTTCGCTCGACATATCTATCCAATTGATATTTCAATTAATATCAAACTATTGGAAACTCTTGGCCCCAAAACGGGCTTCCATCTCTGAAGCGTGACACTTACAGGAAACCGGCAGGTTTCCATAACATACTTATTCTCCTATTAATCGGAATATTGAAGCGATCTCTTTAGTTCTGGTTTGAAATTTTTAGGGCCGGTCTCATTTGTGCTCATCAGGAAATGGGGCTTCCCGGACTCGCTCTGACAGCCCTCAACGATCAGCCGGCAGCAAAGCCTATGCAAAGACAAGGCATGAGGCTGAGCGCTGAATGCTGATAGCAGACCGCTCCATCCGAAAATCATGCAGTTCCGAATGGGGCGTGATTTAGATGGAATTCCGCGTCGTTCCAGGTATGGAAGGTGCTTTTCTCATAGGGTTGGTGGGCGGGGGTGAGGAGAAGAAAGAGCAGGAGCCTGGCCTTTAGTCTCTGATTTCATACTGTTCCATATGGAAATGCTCATTTGCGTGAATGATAATTCTTTTATTGATGCGCCTTTCCAAATCCAGAATGGATTCCTGCTCTTCCTCTTTCAGGATATGTTCTATCTCAGGGTGCACCTGCACGTGGATGTTATCCTCCTCTTCAGACAGGGTGCCCTCTCGTTCGAGATCCCGGAAGAGTTCGTAACATATGGTTTTCTTCGATTTGATAGCGCCACGACCCTCACAATAAAAGCAGGGCTCGGATAATAATCGGTTGAGATTTTCCCGTGTTCGTTTCCGCGTCATCTCTATGAGGCCCAGTTCGGACATCCGCAGGATATGGGTCTTGGCCTTGTCTTTGCTCAATGCCTCCTTCAAAGAAATGAACACCCTTTCGCGATTGGCCATCTTTTCCATGTCTATAAAATCAATGACAATCAAGCCGCCGATGTTACGTAGACGCAACTGATAGGCGATCTCTTTGACGGCCTCCAGGTTGGTTTTCAGGATGGTCTCTTCAAGATTCCTTTTCCCCACATAACTGCCCGTGTTGACATCGATCGCCGTCAGGGCCTCAGTCAACTCGATGACAATATATCCCCCTGATTTTAGCCAGATTTTCTTTTCAAGCGCCCGGGAGATTTCTATTTCGACACCATAGGAGTCAAAAATAGGATCGGCCTCCTCGCGTAATTCGACGGAGCATTTCAGTCGCGGGACAAATGTCTCAACAAATTCCATGATGTTTTGATATTCTTCTTTGGAGTCAATGATAAGTCTGTCCACTTCGTGTGTGAACAGGTCCCGCACGGACCGAAGAGAGATGGAAAGATCCTTGTAAATGAGGGCCGGAGACGTGGTCTTGGCCATTTTTTCTTGTATATCCGCCCATAATTTGAGTAGGAAATCCATCTCGGATTTCAACTTATTGCTGTCCGCACCCTCACTGACCGTCCGCACGATAAAACCCATATGATTGGGTCGAATATCCTGGATGATTTTCCTGAGCCTCTCCCTTTCACCATAGTCTTCGATGCGTCGTGAGATACCGATATGATTAACCGTAGGCATAAGCACGAGATGCCTCCCGGGAAGAGAAATATGGGAAGTGAGGCGGGCACCCTTGGTCCCAATGGGTTCCTTGGATATTTGCACCAAGATCTCCTGGCCCTCATGCAAGAGATCCTCGATATTAAACGATATACCGGCAAGGGGGTCGGGTCCCGGTTCGACCGTGCTCTCCAGTGGTGCATCTCCATTTTCCAAGTTGCCCTGATAGAGCATCATCTGCTCCAATTCCCGAAAATCCTTGTATACGTCCGAGACATAGAGAAAGGCGCTTCTGCTCAATCCGATGTCCACAAAGGCGGCCTGCATGCCGGGGAGAACACGAATGACCCTTCCGCGGTATATGTTACCCATAAGTTCATGGCCGGTCTTTCTCTCTATGTGCAGTTCGGCCACAACACCGTTTTCAATGAGGGCCACCCTTGTTTCATGGGGTCGGGTATTGATAATGAGTTCGTTAGACATGAGAAGGCAAGCTCTTTGTTTGTGGTATTTACATCCAAATGCCGACGGAAAATGCCGTCGCTATCATCCCGGCTGGCTGATGGACCTTCTTAGAATTGGATATCATTTCAGGCCGGCGCAAAAACGAGCCTTACGTGAACGGAAACGTCTCTTTCAAAACGTAAAATCCTCAGGATTTACGGAGGCAGGCCTTGGATACATGCAGGATATTAACCCATAACCTGCATGGTCTTCAATATTTTTATTCTTTCGATTTCACCCTCCGAAAGTCCGCACACGTGTTTCATGATCTCTATCGGCTTGAGTTCCACCCCAGCAATGTGTCTGAGCACCAACCTCATGCTGGCAGAGGACAGAAGGGTCATGGATTCCACGACTTCCTTACCGTTCACAAGTCGCTCTCCCTTTTTCCCTGTCTTGGTGATGGGAAATTGATCCGCATCCTGGAATCTTTTCAGCGCATCCTTGTCAAATCGTCCCCCCTCGAATGTAATCGTGAAGTGGCTCATCGTGAGTTTGGGGGCCTTTTTCTCAAGGGTGACATCGTCCATGGCGGTTATCCGGATTCCCTGCGGGAGCTGCTGCGCCAGCAATTCTTTTCCCCCGCTGAGACCGAGACCGTCATAGACCTCAATGTTCACTGTTTCATGGACGCTTTCCGTACCGACGGGCAGCGCCGTTGCGAAGGATACCTTCGGCATGGGATGATAGCCCTTGGAATAGACCAGATGCAATCCAGCCCTCTTAAAGGCCCGGATAAAGAGCCGTACAAGCTCGAGGTGGCTCAGATATTTGGCGCTATCCGTTTTCGTAAAGGTAATCCGATACTTTCTGGATTCCCGGGCTGTTTCAGCATCTCGATGCCTTTCGGATGAAAGCGAAGGCATTGGATCCCTCAACAAAACCGGAGCGACGGTCCTATGATCGCAGACACCGCATTCCAGACATTTCTCCCTGCAATCGGGAGTGGCCTTCCCATCCAGTGCCCTTTGATATTCCTTGCTTAAATAGTCCTTCCTGACACCGGAATCAATATGATCCCAGGGCAATGTCTCAGCCGCTGACCTTTCTCTGTAGAGGTAGAAATTCGGATCCAAACCTGTTTTTTGCAGGGCCTCCTCCCAGAGAGACTTGTTGAAATGCTCTCCCCAGGCATCAAATCGGGCGCCCAGGTTCCAGGCCTCGATCAGGGCATGGCAAAGCCGACGATCCCCCCGTGAAAAAACACCTTCGAACCAGCTCATTTCGGGCTGATTCCATTTGACGCGCACCCGTCGATCGTTTTGAAAGGCGGATTGGACCATGCCGATCCGCCTTCGGCCTTCTTCGAGGGAAATCTGCGGCACCCACATAAAAGGGGTGTGTGCCTTAGGGACGAAAACCGCGACACTCACATTCAGACCGGCCTTTTTCCCCCGGCCTTTGACAAGCGATATAATCTCCCTGGAAAGCCGGATGATATCCCTCACATCCTCCTCCTCCTCACCCGGCAATCCCACCATGAAATAGAGTTTGATGAGTTTCCATCCGGATCCGTAAACCGCACGGGCCGTCCTGAGGATATCGGCATCCGTCAGTCCCTTATTGATGGTCTGCCGAAGCCTGTCGTTCCCGGCCTCCGGCGCAAGCGTAAACCCGGTTTTTCTGACCCGCTTGATCTGCTCCAGCCATTGAGGATTCAGGCTGTCTATTCTCAGAGAGGGAAAGCTCACCGCCACCTTGTCCTCAAATTGCCGATCCATCAATGTCGTCAAAAGAGGGCCGATGCTGCTATAGTCTCCCGAACTCAGGGACAGCAGGGACAGCTCTTCAAATCCCGTCAATCCAAGGGCCTCCTCGGCATCTTGAACAACCTGTCTGGGATCTCTTTCGCGGACGGGTCGATAAATCATCCCGGCCTGACAAAATCGACATCCCCTCGTACACCCTCGGGCGATTTCGATGGACAACCGGTCATGCACCAATTCCGTGAAGGGCACGATCTGCCTGACGGGAAAGGGATGACGATTCAAGTCAGGCACAATGGCCTTTCTCACCCCGGGATAACCGGCAAGGGTCGGCTCTACCTTACGCACAGTGCCGTCGAGGTGGTATCGGGTCATAAAAAAACGGGGAACATATACACCCTGAATCTTGGTCAGTTCCGACAAAAGGTCATGTTTTGTCCAAACTTCCTGTGCCCTCACCCTCCTGATCGTCCTGCAGATTTCAAGTGCCGCTTCCTCCCCGTCCCCCACCACGACGGCGTCGAACAAAGGCGCCATGGGTTCCGGGTTAAAGCAGGCAGGCCCTCCCGCTATCACCAGGGGAAATGGGGGCTCTCTTTCCTCCGCCAAAAATGGGATACCCGCCAGATCGAGCATGGTCAGGACATTGGTTGCGGAAAGCTCGTTTTGAAGGCTGAATCCCACAACATCGAAGGCGTTGAGGGGGCGTTGGGTTTCCATGCTCGTGAGAGGCAGCTTCCGAGTCCTAAGTTCCTCTTCCAAATCCGTCCAGGGGCAAAAGGCCCTTTCTGCAGCGATCCATTCTGTATCGTTTAGAATTTGGTAGAGTATCTTCAGCCCCACATGGGACATTCCCACTTCGTACACATCAGGAAATCCAAGAGCAATGGAAACCTCTATGCTTGAATGGTCTTTTCTGATCGCATTTATTTCATTCCCAAGATAACGGCTGGGTCTTGAGATACGTGAAAACCAATTTTGCTCCAGTATGGACATGTGTATTTCCCTGAAAAATTAAAATAGCGCCGCTCCTCCGCAAATGGGCATTCCCAAGGCACGGAAGGTTATTTTCACCTCTCATTGTCGGCATTCCCGGATAAGAAAAACGGAGGAAGATGCAGCGTTATCACGGCCCCACCCTCCGGATGATTCTCACCACGCACCTCTCCCTTTAGGCCCTCTACAATCCTCTTTACAATGGCCAGGCCTAAACCGGACCCCTCCTCCTTGGTGGTAAAAAAAGGGGTAAAGAGGTGGGAAAGGGTCTTTTTGCTAAAACCTGCTCCCGTATCCCGAATGGCGACTTTCGCCATCTCCTGGACACCATTCGGCCTGTTGTCGACCGCCTCCATGCCGGTATCGACGTAAAGAGAACCTCCATCGGGCATCGCCTCACAGGCGTTTACGAAAAGATTCCACAGGACCTGTCTGAGCTGTTCAGAATCGGATTCAATGGTAATGGGCGTATGCATATACGTTATCACATCCACCTTTCCCATCCACTTGGCGCTGTTCTTGAAAAGTTCGATAGAATCGCCGATCAACTGATTAAGATCAAAGGTTTTTATGCGGGGCGGCGTGGGTCTGGCAAACCTTAGAAAGTCGCTGACCAGACGGTTGAGTCTGTTTATCTCTCTGTGGATGATACCCATCAGCCTTTGGTTAACGTCATCCCCTTCCAAGCCTTCCTTCAGCATCTGGATCGAGCCGCTGATAGAGGCCAAGGGATTGCGGATCTCATGGGCCACACCGGCCGCCAGTTCCCCGATGAGGGCCAGGCCTTCAACCCTTTTCATTTCCTCCTCAATACGGCTTATTTCCGTCACGTCCTGAAACACCAGAATCTTTCCTTTTTGTTCTCCTTTTGGAAGGTGCAGAGGGGAAACAGCGCACCGAAGAAACAATGCATCTCCCCCTGCCCGCATGTAGGGGAAGTCGACAAGGGATCCCGGCTGCCGGGGTTCGGGATTCGAGGATCCCAATTCGCCCCCCAAAGGCGCCTCCAAAGACGGAAGGACTTCATAAACCCTTTTGCCTATGGTGTCCCTGGCACTTATGCCGAAGATTTCCTCCGCCGCAGGATTGAATAAGATAATCCTTGTCTCCTCATCAAGGGTGATCAATCCAGAAGCAATGCTCCGAATGATCCTCTCATTCAAGGCCTCGAGTTTTATGATATCGTCCTGTTTGGCCCGCAGTTCCACGCGGCTCTTCCTGGCCTGTTCCGAAAGGTAACTGCTGAGGACGGCGACCAGGTAAAATGCAAATGTATTGGCCAGAATGATATAAAAGATGTATCCATTCCGCAAGTCTTCGGCCGGAATCATCCATCCTCCGAAGGGATGGATCACCCCGTAATGATGTAGGCTCAGCAAAAGGCCATACAGGATGCTGCTTATGGAAGCGATAATCAGACCTCCCCTTTTATAGAGAATCATGCTTCCGTTTATAATTGTAAGGATGTAGAGAAAGGAAAAAAGGCTTTCCATCCCGCCGGTAGCATAGATGATCGCCGTTGCCAGAGCGGTATCCACCACCAACTGGGCATAGGCCAGTCTGACCAATCTGTTTCGATATCTTAGAAGGATGATGTAGACAAAGGTGAGGAAATATATGGTCGCGATCAGGAGATAATGGTAGGTCTGAATCTCGCCGAAATAGGTCCTGGTTTCTTTTACCTGGACAAAGATGGACGCCCCCAAGAGGAGGGTGACAAAGAGGACCCTCAAAAACATGAGCTTTTGAAGGCGTCCGGAAAGTTCCGCCCGAGGTCGATTCAGATCATGTTGCAGCATGACGACGGGATCAGCTTATGGCCCCGGCCATCGTGAAGATGGGCAGATACATGGCAATGACCAGACCGCCGATGGCACCGCCCAGGAACACCATGAGGAGGGGCTCCAACATAGAAGTCAAGGCGCCCACGGCCGCATCCACTTCCTCATCGTAGAAGTCAGCAATCTTATTGAGCATGGTATCCAGGGCACCGGTCGCCTCACCAACGGAAATCATCTGGATGACCATTCCCGGGAAGATGTCATTTTCGGACAGCGGTTCCGCAATGGTCTGCCCCTCGGCAATGCTCCCTCTCACCTCGAGGATAATTTCCTCCAGGATGACATTGCCTGATGTCCGGGCCACAATGTCAAGGGCGTCCAAGATAGGAACACCACTCGATATCATGGTGCCGAGGGTCCTTGTGAATCTGGCCACAGCGACCTTTTTGAGAAGCATTCCAAAAATAGGGAGCTTCAGGGCAAGGTTGTCCGTGGCCCTTTTCCCCGCTTTTGTCCCCCTGTATCGCTTGAATGCATAAATCAAGGCGGCCAGGCCGAGAACCACCCAGTGTGCATTGCCCTTCAAAAACCGGCTCATATTGACCACCAGCTGGGTGGGTGCGGGCAAGGCCGATCCAAAACTGGAAAACATTTCTTCAAAGACGGGGATCACAAAGATCAGGATTACAGCGATGACGAGGACAGCAATGGCCATAACCACCAGAGGATAGGTCATGGCCCCTTTGATTTGTGATCTTAACTTCTGCGCCTTTTCCAGATATTCCGCAAGACGGCGGAGAATGGTGTCCAGAATACCCCCCATCTCACCGGCGGCTACAAGGTTTACGAAAAGATCATCAAACACCTTCGGGTGCTTCCGCATGGCCTCAGCAAGGGTCGCTCCCCCCTCTACGTCCCTTGTGATCTCTTTCAGGATTCGTTTAAAAGTCGGATTTTCGGATTGTTCCGCCAGGATAGAAAGCCCTTGGACCAACGGGAGGCCTGCATCGATCATGGTGGAAAATTGTCTCGTAAAAATCACAAGGTCTTTTGTCTTGACCTTAGGCTTCATGAAAGAGATGTTTTCAAAAATGTCCTTCGGCTTGGGCTTAAGCTTCTTGACCGTAAAATTTCGTTTCCTGAGTTGGCTCAGGGCGATCTTTTCGTTTCCCGCCTCCAATTCGCCCTTCAGTTTTCTTCCCCTCTTGGTCTCCGCCACCCACACAAATTTCGGCATATCTACTCCTCCCCTGGCCGTTCACAATGGAAACGCTTTCCTCGGTTTCCGGCTAACCCATCGGAGATGCTCGTCCGCGAACACTAAGGCGCATATGTTAGAGGAATAGGTTCGGCATGTCAAGATATTGTATTTTCATAGAATGTGCCCATTTTCTCCCACCGGCACAGCCCAAGGGTCACCAGGCCGGGCTTTTTTATCCGAAGCCTGTTTCTTCTTGACAAGGGACGGATATTCAGTGATATTTGTGGCTCTTAAATATTTATCAAATAATCAAAAGGAGGAATTTGCTGTGAGTGATGTGACTGCTCCTATGGGAGGGAAAGTCCTTGATGTCAAAGTCAGTGTTGGCGACTCGGTCAGTGAAGGTGATGAGGTTATCATCATCGAGGCCATGAAAATGGAATTGCCGATTGTCTCATCCGCATCCGGAACCGTGAAGGAGATCAAATGCAACAAGGGGGATGCGATCGAGGCGGAATCTATTTTGCTCGTGCTGGAATAATGCCAACCCATTGACCTGAACCTTCAAAACCTATTTCTTGGAGGCTCCCCGCTGAGCAAGGCAAAAAGGATATCGCAAAAAGACACGTTGAAGCAGAATGGGAGGGCGGTCAACCCCGTATTGAACAGCAACACGCCAAGGGCACAACGACTGCGCGAAAAAGGATTGGCGCCCTCTCAGCCAAGGGAAGCTTCCGAGAAATTGAAAAATTTGTGGTCCACCGAATCTGCGATTTCGGGACGGACTGCAACTCCCCCGTAAAAAGGCACACAACATGTGCCTTACTGACTCCAAATCATTGCTGAAATGAATCTCCAGCGGATGTCTTCTCAAGAACTCGCCGGAGCCCGGACACATACCGTCAAGATCGGGGTGGCCCTTTTTCATAAAGATTCCAATGGGGGCCAGTCCTCAGTTGAGACAAGGAACCCGTCCTTTATCCCCCGGAAAAATTCAGAGAAATCGTCCGGCCTACCCTTGCACTGCCTCGATCCATTGACACACGGATGCCTTGATGTCCACCATCTCTTACAATCATTGGAGGCCCTGTGACATCAAAGTGACCATCCCTTTGCTCTTGGATAACCCCGAACCCGCGCACAGAGGCCAACCTGCACGCCCTGCCGGATCAGACAGAAAAACCCCTCGCCCAATGCATGGACGAGGGGCCTTCAGTTATTGGATCGAAAGCTCCTGAACTCGTCAGGCCTTTGCTCCCGCCTTTTTAGCGGCTCCCTTCTGGACCGATTTGGATATGATGCTTCCGGAAACCAGCATGCCGACAAACAGCACCAGGAGGACCACGAAAACGGCGATATACCGCAAGACAAGCGTCCCGATAATCCAGGTCCAGTTGTCTTTAATAATCACCACGGAGGTGGGCGTCTCATTTTTTGAGATCGTGATGGAATGCCATTTCAGTTTGCCATCGTCTTCGATGTATGTCGCCACGTTCCAGTCCCGGAATTTGATATCCTGTGCGTTTTCCAATGCCGCCCTGTAGAACTCCACGACCTGATCATGGGACAGGGCGGTGGTCATTTCGAGGCGACCTTCTTCCCTTAATGTTTCTTCCCCCTGTGGCAGAGGAAGACCCAGAAAATTATCGGCAAAGGCACAGACCGGAATAAGCAATGCCAGGACCGTTATCAACAAAATAGCTTTTTTCATTTTTTCACCCTTATCGTCTGCTCACTATGCAAAAATATTTAATTGGATGATTACCTCAGGCATGGTTTTCAGCATGCAAGCCGCCGATCTCCCTAGTCAAACATCGCGATAAACATGCCTGCCGCCGCCGCCGAACCGATAACGCCGGCCAGGTTGGGACCGATGGCGTGCATGAGGAGGAAGTTCGTCGGATCATATTTCATGCCCTGAACCTGAGACACCCTGGCCGCCATGGGTACCGCGGAGACCCCTGCAGATCCGATGAGGGGGTTCCATTTCTCTTTGAGGAACAGATTCATGACCTTGACGGTCAGAATGCCTCCTATCGTGCACACCGCAAAGTCAATCAGGCCGAGACCGAAGATGAAGAGGGGTTTCCAGCTCAAAAAATTGTCCGCATGCATGGTTGCCCCAACGGAAAGACCGAGGAAAATGGTCATAATATTCATCAAGGCATTCTGCGAGGTGTCCACGAGCCTTTCCACGACCCCGCACTCCTTCATCAGATTACCCAGCATGAACATGCCCATGAGGGGGATGACCGCCGGTACGAGGAGGGCGACAATGGCGGCCGTCACAAGAGGAAAGAGCATCTTCTCCTGCTTTGAAACCGGCCTGAGCTGGCGCATCCTGATCTTCCTCTCCTTGCTCGTCGTCATGAGTTTCATGAGTCCCGGCTGGATGAGGGGGACCATGGCCATGTAGGAATAGGCCGCCAGGGCATTGGGGCCGAGCAGTTGGGGGGCCAGGTGCTGGGTCAAATAGATTGTCGTCGGACCGTCGGCCCCGCCGATGATACTCACGGACGCCGCCTCCTTGAGGGTGAAACCCGCCAGGACGGTCCCCGTAAAGGTGATAAATACGCCTAACTGGGCCCCGGCCCCCACCAGCAGGGTCTTGGGGTTGGCGATGAGAGGACCGAAATCCGTCATGGCACCCAGGCCGAGAAAGATGATGCAGGGGATGATCTCCCACTCCAACCCATAGTGGTAGAAGACCCGGAGAAGTTGACCGTGACCTTCCTCGGTCCAGCCCATCAGGGGAACAAGGGGGAAGTTGACGATAAAAATACCGAAACCAATGGGGAGCAAAAGAAGAGGTTCATACTTCTTCGCGATCGCAAGCCACATGAAGAGGCAGCCCACGGCCCACATGACAACGATATTCCATTGGAAATTGTATACCCCGGTAAGATAAACAATACCTTTCAACATGTCTAGAATTTCATTGATGGTCATATCCAGGCGCTCCAATAAAAAAAATTATTCATTATCAAGATTACTCTTGCGCATCAAAGTTTAAACTGTACCTATATTTAGGCCGTATTTTTTTGTCAAGAACAAAATGGGTTTTTCAAAAAATCGTCCTGATGATCTCTGTCTCAATTGAGTGTCACGCTCAAGGCCTTGACTGAGCGCTTCGAAACCCGTCAAATCTGTATCGCAGCCGGGCCGGGCGGCGACACCGAAGGAAAATGATCTGGATGCAAAGGAAAAGGGCGTCGACGACATCCCGGCCCTCAGGTCCTGCCGGACTGCAGAGACCTTCGGGCCGGGGCCCACAACGGGGATATCGTCGACATGATTGAATCGCCCCTCAGGCAGGGAGGAACTTGAAAAACAGGTCTCCATCTGACGATAAAATCCTTGGCATTTCCCGGCGCGCGGGTTATTCGTTTTTCCAGACAGGTTTTCTCTTTTCCAAAAAGGCCTTCAATCCCTCCATGGCATCGTGGCTCGGCATCAGCTCTTCCAGGTATATCTTCTCGATGGCCTGAAGGGACGGTTCCAAATCGTCCATGAGCCCGACCATGATCGCCTTCTTTGTCTTTCGAATCACTTCGGCGCTCAGGCCGAGATAGGGTTTTATAAATTCATCAGTAGCCGATCCAAGTTCCTCTTTCGTGACGACCTTGTTGACCAGTCCCATTCCCATGGCCTCGTCCGCCGAGATAATCCTGCCGCTGAGGATCAGATCCATGGCATGTTTGCGTCCAATGATGCGGGGCATGATCTGTGCTGCGATGGGGGGATACACACCCACCTGGATTTCCGGCTGACCGAACTTGGCGCCTTTTTCGGCAATCACAAGATCGCAAAAGATCGCCAGTTCGCACCCCCCGCCCAGGCAGGAACTGTAAACCGATGCCACGGTGGGAACACCCAGTTTGTTCATCAGACGAAACATGCCGTGAAAGGCCCCTATCATCTTGGGGGCCAGATCTCCCATGTGCTCTCCCACATCCACGCCGGCCGAAAAGCACTTGCCCTTGGCATCGAAGAGTACCACCTTGAGATCCTTCTTTCCCTGCCACGACTCCAACACCTCATTGATCTCGTTCATCATGGCAATATTTAAAACGTTCACAGGGGGCCGGTTCAGGGTTATTCTTCCCAGTCCATCCTTGAATTCAACTTCAATGTGTTCGTATCCCATGATCTCTCAACTCCTTTCCCTTTGAAAAAATATGGCAGGCGGACCTGCCATGCTGGCCCTGCCTGCCATTGTATTGTCAATAATGATCTCTGTGATTACTTTTGAGGCTTCCCGAGCGCGTCGGCAAACATCTCGTAATCCCAGATCCGGCAGTTTGCGACATCCTGGCGGAATTTGATGAAGTCGATCGTATCCTGTCCGGTGATCTTCTTTGTATTGAATGCCGTGAAACCGAGGAAGGCCTCGCCACCCATGTTGGCGGCCAGCCAGTGCCTGTTGTAGTTCTTGGAGTAATCCCAGAAGAATTTCTTCTTGGCGCGGACACTGTCAATGGACTTGATCAGGCATCCGGGGAAGAGGTTTGTGAAGGTCCATACGATCTTGTCAACTTCCTTGTCCAGGAGTTCGAAATCGGCCTTGGCCTGATGTTCCTTCAGGAGAGCCCTTCCCTCCTTGGCCTCATCACCGGTCTTGTACTCACCGTATACGATCTCGCCGTTATCCACATACTTGTCCGTGATGATCGTGGGGTTGCGGACCCATTTCCCGTCGATCTTGAGGACCGGGACGCACCGGCTGATCAGATTTTTGGCCTTCATCTTGTAAGCAGACCACATCTCGCAGGAGACGCAGTTCCACATGGCGTCTTCCATGTTCAGCATCC
>JBMNCO010000188.1:0-12797 GCA_049366815.1 Desulfatiglandales bacterium
CTTCCCGATCACCGAACACTCCAAATGAGAACGGTCTAGGCTGTCGACTGACGATGGAAAAGAATGGGACTATCTAGGCTTTTAACATGGTTTTCGAAACGGTGGTATCAGATGGGTACTCTCTTTTTTGTAGGAAGGCGGCCTAAAATTTTGAGGGTGTTTATCCTCATGCCGTAAAAGTCAAGATGCTGCAGACCTGAGATATCAAGGGCGAAGCGTTCGGATACGACCGCGAATCCATGGAAACGCCCGAATGTGTCGCTGTTCTTTGTTTTCATCCTGTTCAACCCGGTTTTTTTATGCAACGTCAGGGGATATCAGCCAGGGGTTGGACCTGGATCTTACAGGATTCATGTAAAAGAGCCCGGTCCTTAGGACCGGGCTCCGGCTGACGCCGGATGCGATTTTCTCCAGCATCACTTGGAAATACGTACAACGGGGCTCAGCTTACCAGTTCATTCTTAACGGCATACAGCGTCAGCTCGGCATTCTTCTTCATGCCCATCTTTTCCATGATCCGACTCCGGTAGGTGCTGATCGTCTTGGCGCTGAGGCAGAGTTCCTCGGCGATCTCACCGACCGTTTTACCTGACGCCAGCATCAGCATCACCTGGTATTCACGGTTCGAAAGTGCTTCATGGGGTGGTTTTTCCACATCGGCATCCAGCTCGAAAGCCAGCTTTTCCGCCAGGGAGGCCGTGACATATTTCCCGCCGCGGGCCGCCTTTCTGATGGCGCCGATCAACTCCTGTGGAGCACTGGCTTTTGTCAGGTAACCGGAGGCGCCGGCCCTCAGTGCCCGAACGGCGTATTGCTCTTCAGGATGCATACTGAGGATGAGAACGGGGATCTTGGGCAGATTCGTCTTGATCTCCTTGAGGATCTCGAGCCCGTTTCTGCCCGGCATCGATATGTCAAGCAGTATCACATCATAATCGTCACGCATGGCCTTTTCAAGGGTCTCCGGACCGTCCTTCGCCTCCCCCTTGACGACCATATCGGTCACATCTCCCAGGATTTGCTTCACCCCCTCGCGGACCACCGCGTGATCGTCGGCAACAAGAATCCGCAACATCTCACCTGTCCCCTTGGCAAAGTGGTATTTTGACACGGACCATCGTCCCTTTACCGAATAGGCCTTCCACCGTTATACAGCCGCCCCAGAGCCGAGCCCGCTCTCGCATCCCGATGATTCCAAGCGACTTGGAATCATGGATCTGTTTACGGGTAATGCCTCTCCCGTTGTCGACTATTTCAAGGTGGAGTTCATCCCCCTCTTGGATGAACTTCACCCGGACCTCAGTGGCATCGGCGTGCCGGACGATGTTGGTGAGTGCTTCCTGAAAGATGCGAAAGAGTGAAGTGGAAAGTTCCTTGTTGATTGCAGGGTCATTGCAGTTGAGAGAGGCCCTGCACCTGATGCCTGATCGTTTGCTGAATTCCCCGCACTGCCATTCCATGGCCGCGGTGAGACCGAGATCGTCCAGCATCACGGGCCTCAGTTCCGTCGATATCTTGTGTACACTCTCAACGGTCGTTTCGACGAGTCGGCCCATACGTCTGGTTTTCTCCCTCAGATCACGGGCGTCATTCGGCATATGCTTGTCAAGCCATGAGAGGTCCATCTGGAGGGCGGTGAGCGATTGTCCCAGTTCGTCATGAATCTCCCGGGCAATCCGGATGCTCTCCTCTTCGCGCACGGCATGCAGATGGGCGGAGAGGTTTCTCAACTGTTCGCGGGAACGCTGAAGATCTTCTTCCGCCTGCTTTTTTTCGGTGATGTCTTCATAAGTAATCACAATTCGGCGTTCTTCCAGTTTTTCGCCTATACGGGAGGCCCTCATCACGCAAAGGATTTCCCTTCCATCCTTCCGGCGGCAAGGGTATTCAATCGAGTAAGTGCGCTGGTCCTCAAGGGCGGAGTAAAAGATCCGGGCGATTTTTTCAGAATCCTCTTCGCTGCGGTAAAAAACTTCTACACTTTTGCCGATCACTTCTTTCGGGTCCCATCCGAATATCAATTTCACGGCGTGGTTGACAAAATTGATCCGACGGTTGTGCAGTCCCACAACCGCTTGGGGAATGGCGTCAAGGATTGACGATTCCAGGGCCTCCAATTCTTCCAGGCGCCGCAGGGCTTCCTTCTGAAGAATTGCATCCTTGGCATCGCCCGGATATCTTTGACTCCTGCGCACGGCTTTGGATTTCATTGTTCGCATCTTCCACTCTATAAAAGACAGATTCGCAGCAAAAAAGTATAGGTGAAGCCGCTTTTCATGTAAAGACAAAACAGTGAGATAACGAACCCTGGTACCATATCCCAGGAAACAGACCGGAAAGCATTTTTCAAATCCGATCCCCGTGGCATGTTCCAGGACCTTTGCGAGGTGTTCGTCGGCCTGCAGGCGCGAGTGACCTAGAAGCCCGAAAGGGCCGTCTTCAATGATTGTGTCGCTGTTCTTTGATTTTCATCCTGTTCAACCCGGTTTTTTATGCAGCGTCAGGGGTTTTATGTTGTCGCTTGTCTTGGTCTGGTGTTTATGTCATTAATAGCGATAGCTGAAAGAGGTTTCATAAAGGGGCACCCCGAATATCAACAGGGCGGCTTTCATCAGGCCGGAGAAACATGTCTTGTATAAAGACACAATGAAACAACGCATAAAGAGAATACAATCCCATCTCGGGGTTCCGGACGACGGCATAATAGGGCCCATTACGCTGACTGCCCTTGAGAATGCCCTTTTCAGCGATCGACAAAGGGAGGCATTGGCAGGGCAGTACGCGCTGACCGTATCAAGGAAAGGCCTCGACCATCTCGTCAAACACGAAATTTCTTCTCCTCATAACTACACAAAATTTCTTTCGCATCCCACCTGGCCTGGAGGCGGCTCAGGTGTCACCATCGGTATCGGCTACGACCTGGGATATAACAGCCAAAAGCAGTTTCGTAAAGACTGGGGTCATTGGCTTACCGACATGGATCTGGAAAGACTCATACAGGTGTCCGGACTGAAGGGAGATGCGGCGAGGGATGCATTGAAAGGCGTCAGGTCTATGACTGTGCCTCTGGAGAGTGCCCACAGGGTTTTTTACGAATCGACCCTGAGCCGGTATGCCGCTTCGACGCGAAAAATCTATCCTGGTGTTGAAAGACTTTTTCCTGATGCCCAGGCGGGTTTGTTGTCTCTTGTCTATAATCGTGGCACCTCCCTGAGCGGTTCGCGAAGAAAAGAAATGGCTGCGATAAAACCTCTTGTTGCGCAACAAGACTATGCCGGCATTTCACAACAGATCATGGCGATGAAACGTTTGTGGGAAAACAAAGGACTCGACGGCCTTTTGAGACGCCGGGAGGACGAAGCCAGGCTCGTCATCCGTTCGGACAGGATATACGAAGATTCGGAGATTGTCCGGATTTAAAAATGCTTGCATTTTGCTTTGACTCAAAATAATATCGCCGGAGGACATCACAGCCCGTGGGTGATCCCCGTAATTCCACCTGGAGGTCGGCCCTATGCATCACAAGACAATCAAAGCGATCTGTTTTATATTGGGTTTCATAACGATTGCGATTGCCATTTATCTGAATTTTTGCCCGTCATCCGGTTGCGCCCACTCCGGAGCGGGCTTGTACTCGGTTCTTTTTCCCTTTTTAAGTCAATAAGGCAGTCATTGCCTGCCCTTCAGCGGGCTATATGCATACGCCGGATAGTCCCGGTGGCTCCAGCCCCGAGTCGCTTAATAAACTGCATAATATTTTTCAATCATGATATCTTTTTTCTGGAGCCTGTGCACGCCGATTTCGATTGCATTTCTTAACCTTTTCCAGTCTTCACGTTCTTCTCCGCTGCCTGCCTACGATTTGTTTTCAACTGGGGTTTTCTATCTGCACGCTGATCAGATTATGGACTTTCACGGTGATAAATATTACTATCTTCTCCAAGCCGAAAGCCTGTGCGAATCGAAAACCGAATGACCACAGCAAAGACATCCAACTCCGTAACACTTTAGGCTCTTGGAAATTACCCCATCAGGGAGGGACCATGGGAATCTGTTTTCAAAAACGAAAAATCGGTGCCCGGATGTCCGCATAGAAACCAGGCTTCAGGCGGACGGAGCACCACCCGGGAAAACCCATGAAAATCAAGGCCTAATCGCTACTGACATCGATCCGCCGTCCGCCTAGGCTGCCCCGGCCGTCTTGGTCTTTTCCACGGCCCTTCGTTTTTGAAAAGAGATTCCCAGGGCCCTAATTGCTAGGCTCTTTCAAACAGCTAAACTCATACCCAACTCCAAAGTGCACATCGATTTTTTGACAAGGGAGGAGACATGAACGATTTCCTGGAAGGATTCACGCCCTACAAGCAAGAGGATGCCGAAAGATACAACAGGCTCCGCTGGTGGCCTGGATTGACTCTTGGAGATATTCTCGACAGGGCCGCGGACATTTATCCCGACAAGGTGGGTTTTGTGGACGGTCTGACCCGCTTGACCTTTTCTCAAATGCGGGAAAGGACCGACAAGCTTGCCATCGCTCTCATGAACCTCGGGATAGGGCCGCAGGACAGAGTCTTGGTCCAGATTCCCAATTGGAACGAGTTTGTCCTGTCCTATTTTGCCCTTCAAAAAATCGGTGCCATCGCCGTTTTATTGATCGACCGGTATCGACAATATGAAATCAACCATCTCTTCCAACTGACGGGCGCAACGGCCTGGATTCTGCCCGAAAAATACAAAAAGATAGACTATCTTTCCATCATCGATGATGTCCTGAAAGAAAATCCTCAAGTAAAGCATGTCATCCTTGCCAGGGGGGAACGGCACGAGGCCCTTTTGAGCCTTGAAAAACTGATTGAACAGAGTGTATTGACCCAGGCGAACATCTCCAGATTGTCCGATAGAAGACCGGACCCCATGCAGGTAGCCCACATGGGACCCACGGGTGGAACAACAGGCCTTCCCAAGGTCGTTCCCCGCACCCACAACAGTCTCGTCTGCAGCAGTCAGTACGCCGCCCTGGCATGGGAGATGAACATGCACGATATCTGTCTGCTCGCAGGACCGGTGGGACATGACCTGACCTTCACCAAGGGCATACTCTGCATCCTGCTCACCCTTGGAAAGACCATATTCCTGGATTCCCCGGATCCTTCGGAGGTGTGCAGGGCGATCGATCAGGAAAAGGTCACTGCGATCGTGTGGGTGCCGACCTTGGCCAGGAGGCTGGTCGACTTCGAAAGACTTACGGATTACGATCTGAGCTCACTGAAAAAAATGCATTGCGGGGGCGGCGCCAGCCTCCCTGACCTCATCAAGGCAGTCAGGGAAAGGCTCGATTGCGCCTATTTCAATGCCTACGGCGGCACCGAGGGGCAGACCACCATCACGCGATCAGATGACGAACTTGAGACGATTTATATGACCGTAGGGAAACCCACCTGCCCCTATGACACCTACAAAGTTATTGACAAGGAAGGCAAGGAAATGCCGCCCCAAACATCCGGAGAACTCTTGATCAAAGGCCCCGGAGTGTTTACCGGCTATTACAAAAACCCCGAAGAAAACGAAAAGGTCTTTGACAGGGATGGGTTCTTCAGAACAGGGGATGTGGCGAAAATCGATGAAAAGGGCTATGTCACGCTGACCGGAAGGATAAAGGAGATGATCAACCGCGGCGGGGAAAGCATCAGCGCGTCAGAGATCGAAAAGCTCATCAGTGATCATCCGGATGTAGCCCTTGTCGCCGTCATTCCTATGCCCGATCCAGAGATGGGTGAAAGGGTCTGCGCTTATATCCAGCCCAGGCCGGGTGCCGAACTGACATTCGATCGCATCATCGCCTTTTTGAAGGACCGGAAGGCATCCGTCCTGCAACTTCCGGAGCGGATGGAATTCATTGATGTCATGCCCTTCACCAAGGCTGAAAAAATCGACAAGAAGGCCTTGAGACAAGATATTGAGATAAAGCTGAATACGAATAAGGCTGAGGGCGTCGGTTGAAGAACCGCAGTGGCCGGGAGTTCCTCCAAAAAGATGTGGAGAAAGGGGCAAAAAGCAATATGTAGCTACCTGATTTCCATAAAATATCCATATCAAAAATGACCCCTGCACGGCTCACGGTCAATATTTCGAGCAGGGGTTCCCTCACCGCCTAAGAGGAGATGGATATATTATGTATTATTTCTACCATAATCTGGAAAGCCTTTCAACAAAAAACGCGGACAAGTCAGGGGGCTCTGTGCACCGGATGGTCAATATTCCCATCACGGCACAAAGATCCTAACGGTTTTGCGGTTGCGTTGATCCCTTCCCCCGTCTTCTGTCCAACCATATGACCAACACCGACAGCACAGTTGATGCACACATCACCAGTGCACCGATTTGGAAGGTGCGGGTCAACCCGGTGACCAGTGCCTCCGGGGGGGCGGCGGTCACATCCGACAACACGGCCGGGCTCACCGCGCCCGATACGCTGGCTGAAAAAATGGCCCCCATAAGGGGGACTCCCGTGGTCTGCCCAAGGGTACGGGAGAGCGCCAACAGCCCTGATACGACGCCGACCCGCTCCGGCGGAGCGGCACCCATGACCGCGCTGTTATTGGGGCTTTGGAATAGGCCCAATCCGATGCCGAGCGGGGCCGTTCTCAATAAGTAGCCAGAAACACTGACATCGGCGTGCAATGTGCTGATGGAAAGACATCCGCCGATCGTGACGAGCAATCCAATCAGGCTTATGCCCCTTGGACCGAAATGGTCGGACAAGGCACCGGACAGGGGGGACGTCAGGCCCATTGCCAAGGGTATCATCATCATCAAGAGGCCGAGCTTTTGAGGAGGATAACCCTTGACCAGCTCCAGAAAAAAGGGAATGAGTAACATGGTGCCCAGCGTGACGAAGGTGAGGAATCCCATGAGCAGATTGATACAGAAGAGCTTATCTTTAAAAAGACTCAGATCAACCATGGGTTGGCTCCCCCTTCTTTCCAGGATGACAAACAATGCCAATCCGAGGCAGGGCATGAAGAGCATCCACCGGACCGGTGCGCTCCCAAACCCCTGGGTTTGCCCCAGGGTCATGCCGAGGGCGAAACAACCAAGGGTGAGGAACAGAAGGAGGGATCCAGGGATATCAAAGGTCTGGTTCCGCTGGTAAGCAGGACTTGCAGGCAAAAAACGCCATGCCGCAATCAGCGCAAAAAAACCAACAGGCACGTTGACCAGAAAGATCCAACGCCACCCCATCAATCCGATAATCAATCCCCCTATTGCGGGTCCCATCGCGATCCCCACCGAGACAATACTGCCTATGATGCCCAGGGATCTTCCCCGTTCGGCGGCCGGGAACACCTCGACGATAATCGCCACACCGAGGGCCTGAGTCATCACGGCCCCGCACCCCTGAACCGCCCGGAATGCGATGAGCCATCCGATATTGGGAGAGAGCCCACAGAGAAGGGACCCTAACGTGAAAAGGGCGAGTCCGGCGTTGAAAAGTCTCTTTTTGTCCCACATGTCACCCAGACGGGCAACTCCCGGCATTGAGGACGTTATTACCAGCGCGTAGGCCAGGACAACCCACTGAATGGTGGCGAATTTCGTGTTCAATTGCCCAACGAGGGTGGGGAGAGAGACATTGACGATGCTTATGTCCAGCGTCCCCATGAACACGGACATACCGATGGCCAGCATGGCGCCCCATTTGCCTGCAGATTTGACTGCCTGATCCTTCTGTGGGTGCATTTTCATGAGATATTTCTCGTTCCGTCTCCGATCGTTGACAGGTCAGGGCTCTGCAGGCGGCTTTCAAATGAGGATAACCGCCTGACAAGAAGAAATCTTCGCATCAGCAACCACAGGCTCAGGACCAGGGCCCCCGAGGCCACACCCATCGCTCCCAGGACATGAATCTTTTCGTGCCAGTTCAATGAGATGAACCACATAGCCGCAGCACCGCTCATCATGGTTGTAAAGATCAGGAGCGAGGATGCCGTGCCCGCATCTCTGTCAACCTGTTGAAGGACCAGGTTGTTGCTGGGGGGACGGCTCATGCCTGATGAAAATGAAATGACGAACATAGGGAGGGCCAAGTCCCAGGGTCCCTGCCGACCGCTCAAGAGAAGCCATAGCCCCCCTACCAGGACCCCCGCAAAACCCGCTGTGATAATACTATGGGACGATACGAGTCGTGTCAGACGCACACAGGCAAAGCTGCCGGCCATCAGCGCCAGGGCATTGAACCCAAAGAAATAACCGAAATGCCGTTCGCTAAGGCCGAATCCAGTGATGTAAATATCCGAAGAGGACGCGATAAAGGCAAAAAGGGGAATAAAGCTGAGAGACATGACTAGAGTGAGGCCGATATACCGTCGATTATGCAACAACCGAACATAGTTTGACAAAGGCCGCAGAGGGATGGGTTTTTCAAGGGCCTGGAGGGTCTCGGGCATCAGATACACGCCGAACAGTGCGATGGTTCCCATGATACCAAGCATGATAAATATCCATTGCCAGGAAAGAACGGTAAGTATCCATCCCCCGATGACCGGGGCCAGCATGGGTGCAAGGGACATGATCACGGCAATATAAGCCAACACCTTTTCCCTCTGCCGATCATCGAAGACATCCTTGCAGACGGCCATGGAAAGGGCGGAGGCGGAGGCCGAACCGGCGCCCTGAAGCATCCTGAAGGCTATGAGGCTTCCTGCATTCGTTGAAAGTGCACATAACAGGCTGGAGAGCACATAAACTGCAATACCGACCATCAGAGGACGCCGCCGTCCGAATCGATCGGAAAGAGGGCCATAGATGAGCAAAAAGCCGCTGTAGGTCAAGAAAAAACAGACAAGCGTCAGGTTTATGATAGAAAGGGGCTGTTGCCACTTCTGGACCAGCGAAGGGATAGCGGGCAGGTACATGTCCGTGCTCATGGGTGGAAAGGCGGTTAACAGGGATAGGAGGAGCACCCATTTTTTTATAATTTTTTCTTTTTCCATTCAATGGTTCCATCATCCGGCCCGACAATCCGTGCTTTTCTCAAGGCGTGGTCGGCAATTTTCTTGGGGCAGGCCTGATAATAATCGAGCGGCCCGAATCGGGCCGCTACGAATGTCATACATAAAAATCACAGTGGATGGCAAATAATTAAAACAATACTCATCGTGGGACTGTTAACGACAAAAATCCCCCGGACGTGTAATCCCGGAAACACATAAAGAAAAGACCGCTTTCGACCGACCATGCCGAGCATATTTTCATCACGGTTGAACGGCCCTATCCCATGGTCATAATTCCAAAAAATCAAATGTAACCTTTTCTTTTGGGCAGGCGACATTAGATATCAAAGGATTGTGATTGACGTTATGACTGAACTGGATGTCCACGGGAGGAAAATCGAAGTCCAAAACCCTTTTAAATGCCTCGTGCAATCGTCGTCCAGGAGCACAGGGGGATGGTTTGCACTCTCCGCCCCTTTTCGATACAATACGGTGCGGATGGAAAGGACTTCTATATCCTGATCAATGGACGACCCATACAAAAATTTGAGCGATGCCGAGATCGTACATCATGTCCTTGACGGAAATGCAAACGCCTTCGAGGGCATAATATTCAGATATGGAGACCACGTTTCGAGGATCGTAAAAAAACATGTGCCGGTGAGAGAGTTTGAGGAGACCATTCAGGATGTCTTCATCCGGGCCTATCAGTCTCTTTCCAACTCCCAGGACATGGCCCGATTGAAACAGTGGTTATCCACCATTGCCGTGAGAACCTGTTATGATTACTGGAGAAAATCATATAAATCCCGAGAGGTCCCCATGTCTTCTCTTTCATCAAGGCACGCCGAATGGCTTGAGGAGACCCTTTCGAAACAGGCAACCCAATTCTTCCAAGACGAAGGAAGCGCTGAAGAGGCCGGAGACATCTTGGAATGGGCGCTGGAGAGGCTTTCCCCCGAAGACAGGATGGTGGTGGAACTGGTTTATCTTGAGGGCCTATCGGGCAAAGAGGCCGCTGCACTGCTGGATTGGAGCGTGGCCAATGTAAAAGTCCGTTCCTTCCGATGTCGTCGGAAGCTCGAAAAGATCCTCAGAAGCGTTATTGACGAGAAGGGGGGCAACTGGTCATGAAGTATTCGATTCATGAACACAAGGCGCTCAAAGAATTGCTTCGCAAGGTCTATCTTGAAAAGGAAGCCTTTGTGCCGCGGGACGGGTGGCAGCAGCAAACCATGAAACGTATCCGCGGGATGGGAGCTTTAAAAAGAGGGGGGGATTTCTGGATGGGACTGGAGGCGCTTGCCTGGCGGTTGTCACCGGTGACCTGTGGACTCATTTTGGCCCTTTCGATACTTCTTTTCGGCTCGGACTATTTCCATGACAACGAAATACTCAGTCTGTTTTCAAATGGATCAGAGGTTCTCAACCTGACACAAATCTTCGGTCTGGGGGCTTGACCATGAAGAAATGGAAATTAGTGGGCGGTTTGATGCTCATCTTTGCGCTTGGAGTGGTGGCCGGCTCCTTGACCAGCCAGATCATTCATAGGCAACGTTTTGAAAACATGAGGAAGGACCCGGCGGCCCGGAAGGCCTTTTTTCTTGAAAGACTGACAAAGAAGCTGGATTTGACTGAAGCCCAGCGGGAGGCGTTCATTGAGATTATAGATCGGATAGACGAAAAGAGACGGGAGCACTTTGAGCGGGGCCGCCTCCAGATCCAAGCCATCATGGATGAGGGCTTTCTGGACATGAAGAATCACCTGACTCCGGAACAGCAGACGAGGCTTGAAGACCTGCGTAAGAAGGCCAGAAGGGCTCTCGGACCTCCCCCTCCCCCGCCACCGGGGCAACCTCCACCTGATTGAGTTCCAGAAGGTTGTCTTTTTTGTGGTCCGCGATTGAAGCCGTATCTCTAAATTGCCGGATCTAAGAATTGACGGTCTCGTAAAAGGTCAGATACTAAAAAATATAGCACAATATATTGTGGTTATACGTTTTTAAAAGGCCACATGATGTATTTAAAAATTTTTTGGGCGACTTTTTACTAATGCATCATTTTTAACTTTTTGTTATAATTTCAGGCAGATAAACAACTCGACTTTTTACGAGTTCATCATAATTGGACCATCTTCCGATCCAGGCTGCGGTATTGAATCGCCTCGGCCACGTGATCGGCCAGGATCTCAGGACTCCCCGCCAAGTCCGCGATGGTCCTGGAGATCTTCAAGATCCTCGAATGGGCCCGAGCGCTTAGGGCGAACTTGTTCATCGCCGCTTCCAACAGGTCCATCCCATCCTCCTCAAGGGCGCAGTATCTTCGTATGTGCCGACTGCCCATATCCGCATTCACGTGGATTTTTGTCCTCTGAAAACGCTCCGACTGGATCTCCCTTGCCCTCTTGACTCTTTCCAAAATGGCCGAGGATGGCTCCCCGTCGGCCATTGAAGACAGATCCTTGAAGGGTACCGGAGGCACCTCCATGTGGATATCGATACGGTCCATGAGAGGTCCCGAAATTTTCGATCGGTAGCGCTGGATCTGGAGCCATGTGCAGGTACATCCTCTCTTGGGATCACCCAAAAAGCCACAGGGACAGGGGTTCATGGCCGCAACCAACATGAAATTGGCAGGGTATGTGACCGTGGAACTGGCCCGTGAAATCGTCACATTGCCGTCCTCCATGGGCTGCCGAAGCACCTCCAGCACGTTCTTTTTAAACTCCGGCAATTCGTCTAGAAACAGCACCCCGTTGTGGGCGAGACTCACCTCTCCGGGTTTCGGGTTCTTGCCCCCTCCGATCAGACCTGCATCGGAAATGGTATGATGGGGTGAACGAAAGGGACGGCTGCTGACAAGACCGTATCCCTGGGGCAGGAATCCCATTACACTATAGACCTTGGAAGTCTCAAGGGCCTCCCTGAAGGCCAGTTCCGGAAGAATACCGGCAAGTCGCCTGGCCAGCATTGTCTTGCCCGCCCCCGGCGGGCCGATCATGATCATATTATGCCCGCCGGCGGCCGCGATTTCCATCGCCCGCTTTACGTTTTCCTGGCCTTTTACATCGCTGAAATCCGCGTCCTCATCGAGAGGATGAGAAACCGGCCTGCCATCGCCCTTGTACGGCTCAATGGGAGATATCCCCAAAAGACCTTCTACGAGCTGGGCCAAACTCCTCAAGGGGAAGATGTCAATGCCGTCAACCACGGCAGCCTCCGCCGCATTCTCAGCGGGCAAATAGATTCCACGCAGCCCCGAATCTTTTGCGGCGATAGCCATGGGCAGGACCCCCTTGACGGGCCTGATCAGGCCGTCCAGGGCCAATTCGCCCAATACGAAGTGGTTTTTGTATGAGGCGGGAGAAACCAGACCTGTACCCGCCAAGATGCCGAGCGCCATGGGCAGGTCAAAGGCGGTACCCTCTTTCTTGATGTCGGCCGGTGCCAGGTTGACGGTGATTCGGTCGGAAGGAAAATGATAGCCCGAATTCTTGATGGAGGCCTTGACCCTCTCCCTGCTCTCCCGTACAGCCCCTTCGGGCAATCCGACGGTTGAAAAGGTAGGAAGACCCTGGGAAATGTCCACTTCAACCTCCACGATGTAGGCATCAATGCCAATAACGGCGCTGCTCAGAACCTTAGCCAGCATGTCGGTTCGACTCCAACGATCGATGCAGGTTTCACGGAATCAGATAGGGGTGATTCTACAAATACATAGAATAAGAGTAACTGTTCAGGTTGGTTAGACTGTAGGCTGAAGGCTGTTAGATTCCATCCAGTAATACATGATTTCTGAATGGTG
>JBMNCO010000189.1:0-24317 GCA_049366815.1 Desulfatiglandales bacterium
TTTTTGAAAAGAGATTCCCATGGCCCAAATTGCCAGGATTTTTCAAACGGCTAAACTCATACGAATTGTGAAAGCGCCTGGGTACCCCTCTTAAATCGCGGTAGACGGAGCCTGAATCGTTCGAATGGGGACACAGGGTGAAGAAGGCCCTGGAGGTAGACATTTTTAGTTGACAGCATATGGGGGTGTTGTTAGGTTTGCCTGCATGAAAGGTATAGGCAGGATACGCCCTTTCGTCCCCGACTTTTGAAAATGAAATATATATTGGCCATAGCCGGTTCTGATTCTTGTGGAGGAGCCGGCGTTCAATCTGATGTAAAGACCATTACCGGTCTTGGGGCCCACGCCCTGACCGCCATCACCGCAGTAACGGCACAGAACTCTCTTGGTATCACGGCAATTCACAGGATTCCGGCGAGATTCCTTTCCAGGCAGATCGAGAGTATTGTGGCAGATGTCGCGCCCGACGCGACCAAGATCGGTATGCTCGGAACAGGAGCGAATATAAGGGCGGTGGCGCGATTGATTCGTAGATACAACCTCTCCCCCGTTGTCTTGGATCCGGTTCTGAGGGCGTCAACGGGCTCCAATTTGCTCCAATCCGACGCCGTTTTCGTCCTGAAGTCCGAACTGCTGCCCCTTGTATCCGTCGTGACGCCTAATTTGGAGGAGGCGGAGGTCTTGACAGGACTAAAGGTGCACAATCCTGAAGAGATGGAAAAGGCGTCAAGAGCCATTAAGGCCATGGGGCCTGATGTGGTGCTTACAGGGGGGCACCTGCAGGGGGATGTCGAGGACCTGGTCTATGACGGCAAAGCGGTTCACCATATCCGTGGTTCAAGAATCAGGACGGCCCATACCCACGGGACGGGCTGCGTCTTTTCATCGGCAATGGCTACCTTTCTGGCCATGGGATACGATGTCCCCCGGGCTGCAAGAAGGGCACAGGAATTCACCAGAAAAGCCATAGAAGGAAGTTATCCCTGTGGCCGAGGCGCCGGCCCAGTGAATCCGGCGCATGGAAGTAATGGATGATCGACCGGGGGATCAAATCATATTGACAACACACGTGGAAGGATAACGGAAAAATGACCCAATTGGCAAAGGCCAGGGCAGGTGCCACCACAGCCGAGATGGAGGCGGTCGCCCAAGCGGAGCAGGTGGACGTGCACTGGCTGAGAGACAAAGTGGCTGAGGGAAAGATCGTGATCCCCGCCAACTCAGGGCACAAGGGGCTGAGGCCCTGCGGCATCGGCGAGGGCCTGCGAATCAAGGTCAACGCCAATATCGGGACCTCTTCGGACAGGGCCGACGTCAAGGAGGAACTGGCCAAATTGGAGGCGGCGGAGGAAGCGGGGGCGGATGCCGTCATGGACCTTTCCACGGGAGGGGATATCGGATTCTTCCGGAGGAATATCCTCTCGAGGACCGCTCTGACCGTGGGTACGGTACCCATCTATCAGGCCGTTGTGGAGACGGTCAACGATAAGGGCGGACTGATTCATCTCACCGTGGATAAGATCTTCGATGTGATTGAAGAACAGGCCGCAGACGGCGTGGATTTCATCACCGTTCATTGCGGGGTGACCCGGGCAGCCCTGGAACTGTTGAAAAACCAGGGGAGGGTGACGGGTGTGGTGAGCCGGGGAGGCGCCTTTCTGACCACATGGATGTTGCACCATGACCGTGAAAACCCCCTCTATGAACACTATGACCGATTACTCGATATTGCCAGAAAATATGACGTGACCCTGAGCCTGGGAGACGGCCTGAGGCCGGGGTGTTTGGCGGACGCTACGGACAGGGCCCAAATCCATGAACTCATGATTTTGGGCCAGTTGACACAGTGGGCGTGGGAAAAGGACGTGCAGGTTATGATTGAGGGCCCCGGTCATGTGCCCTTGAATCAGATCAGGGCCAACATCCTGCTCCAGAAACAACTCTGTCAGGGGGCGCCCTTTTATGTGCTCGGACCGTTAGTCACGGATATTGCGGCCGGTTATGACCATGTGGCCTGTGCCATCGGAGGGGCCGTGGCCGGGGAGGCCGGGGCCGATTTTCTCTGCTATGTCACCCCTGCGGAACACCTCTGTTTGCCTAAACCGGAGGATGTAAGGGAAGGGGTGATCGTCACCAGGATCGCCGCCCATGCGGCTGATATCGCCAGGGGAAACAGACAGGCCGTCGAGCGGGACCTGGAGATGTCCGTTGCAAGGGGAAAGCTGGATTGGGGCAGGCAGATGGAACTCGTCCTCGATCCAAAAAAGGCGAAGAAGCTCAGAGAAGAAAACCCCCCGGGTGAAGAGGATGTCTGCTCGATGTGCGGAAAGTTTTGTGCCATCAAGACGGTCAAGGACTACTTTCAACGCTAGCCGGCGATTAAGAAATGTGCATCCTGCCCCATCTTTCATGATCGATAGGATGCGTGTGAAAAGGATTGCATTAGACGAGGGGCTACTTCCCCAGGCAGAACCGGCTGAATATTCTGTCCAGGAGATCCTCGTGCGTGGTCTCCCCGATGATTTCGCCAAGGGCCTCCACCCCCCCCTGGAGATCCACAGCGACAATATCGAGAGGCAAATCGGCCCTGAGATTCTCTGTCGCTGTTTTCAGCAGGCGGGAGACCTCCTGAAGGGCCTCTTTGTGCCGCAGGTTGGGGACGGCGCGGTTTGAGGACATAAAGTCCGTCTCCCCGGATAGGAGCCTGTCTACAATGGCGCTCCGGAGTTCCTCGATTCCCTCCCCGGTCAGTGCCGATATCTTCACCATGGGGATGTCCCCTGCGGCCTTTTCCAGGTCGCCTTTCTCGAGTTTTGAAGGGAGATCGGCTTTATTGACAATGATCAGAGCCTTGTCCTTGTCCGATCTGTCCAATATATCCAGGTCCTCCTGACTCAGGGGGCGACTTTGATCAATAAGGATAAGGGGAAGATCGGCCTCGGAGAGTTTCTGTTCCGTCAGGCGGATTCCTATGCGTTCGACCTTTCCCCTGACTTTCCTGAAACCGGCCGTATCCATGAGCCGGAGAGGAATGCCCCCCATGTGGACGGTCGCCTCGATGACGTCTCTTGTTGTTCCCGGAATGGGTGTGACGATGGCCTTTTTTTCATCGATAAGGCGGTTGAGAAGGCTCGATTTGCCTACGTTGACACGTCCCACAATAACGGTATTGACCCCGTCCATCCAGATCTTCCTCTGGGCATGAGCGGAAATGATCCTCTGTATCGGATCCAGGAGTTCTTTTTGCAGCATATCAACTGTCTGGTCCCGGGAGATGATCGCCGGTTCATCGTCCGGAAAATCTATAGCCGCCTCGATCTGTGCCAGGATGTCCAGAAGCATATTGCGGAATGCCTCTATTTCTTTCTTAAGAGCTCCGGCCATCTGTTGCGTGGCGAGCTGGAGCCCCCGGTCCGACTGGGAGTTTATCAGGTCAACCACGGCCTCGGCCTGAGTCAGGTCGATTCTTCCATTGATATAGGCCCTGAAGGTGAATTCTCCCGGTTTTGCGATTCGAGCGCCTTCCCCCATGATGATTTCAAGGATTTTTGACAACACAAGATGGCCGCTGTGGGAGTTGACTTCGACCACGTCCTCGCGGGTGTAGGAACAGGGTGCCTTCATGATGGAGAGGAGCACCTCGTCCATCGTGGTTTCGGTGGCGGGATCGATGATGTGACCCAGATAGAGGCGGTGGCTCAGCAGTTCCTTGGTCGGAAAATGGGGGCGGAAAATCCTCTTCGCGATGTGGCAGGCACGGGATCCACTGATGCGAATGATGCCTATCCCCGCCCGACCCACCGGTGTGGCCACCGCTGCAATGGTGTCTTCAAGAAGCTGTTTATCGATCATGGGCTGTAGGACAGAGGCGCTAGCGTTTGGGAATGATGACCACCTTCTTAAAAAGACCTTCACCTCGACTCCTGGTGTCGAGGCGCCCGTCCTCCTTCAATGCCAGATGGACGATTCGTCTGTCGTGGGGGTTCATGGGGCTGGTGGTCACGGGCTTTCTTATCCTCTTCGCCTTGTCCCCCATCTTCAGTGCCAGTTGAATCAGAGACTCCTCACGTCTCTTTCGATAATCCTCAGAGTCAATGATCACATTGACCTTTCTATCCAAGGTCTTGTTCACGATCTTGTTTACGATGAACTGCAGGGCATCCAGCGTTTTCCCCTTGCGCCCGATCAGGAGACCGGATTTGTCTCCCTGGATGCCGAGGGCGATCTTTCCATCGATTACCCTCCCCTTGATCTCCGTTTCCATGGGGATCAGGGAGAGAATTTTTTCAAGCGTTTCCTCGGCGACCGCCAGGCTTTCATCCGAGCCGGATTCGGCGTCTTCAAAACCTGTTTCCTCTTCTCCTGGTTCACCTTCCCCCAGCTCCTCCTCTTCGGTCGTCACGTCTTCTTTGACGGTTACCCGGATTTTGGCCTTTTTACCCCCAACCAAACCAAAGATACCTGCAGAACCCGGTTCAATAACGTCGATATTGAGTTCTTCTTCGGGAATGTTCAGTTCACGGGAAGCATTTTTGATGGCGTCTTCAGTGGTCTTCCCCTCGAATTCGTAGGTCTCCATATCTGTCCTCCAATCGTTATGAGCTTTTAATGATTCGGTACTGCTGGCCTATGGAGAGGATATTGTTGACTAACCAATACAGTACCAGGCCGGAAGGGAAATTGACGAACATGACGGTAAAAATCACCGGTAGAAACAGCATGATTTTGGCCTGAGTCGGGTCACCCGGAGTCGGGGTCATCTTTTGCTGAATAAACATGGATGCCCCCATCAGAAGCGTCAATATGGGGATGCCGTAGGGCGGTGACATAAAGGGAATGCTGAAAGGAAAATGGAAGAGTCTATCCGGCGCAGACAGGTCATTGATCCACAAGATAAAAGGGGCGTGCCGCAGTTCGATGGAGTTGCCGAGAATCCTGAAGAGGGCAAAAAACACGGGAATCTGAATGATCATGGGGAGGCAGCCCCCCACCGGGTTCACCTTGTAGGTCTTATAGAGAGACATCAACTCCTTGTTGAGCTGTTCCTTGTTGTCCTTATATTTTTCACGCAGCTTGGCCATGTGGGGCTGCAGTTTCTGCATCTCCTTCATGGACTTGTAGCTCTTATGGGTGAGGGGCCAGAACAGGATCTTGATCAGCACGGTGAGAATGATGATGGCCAGGCCGTAATTTCCTACATATTTATAGAAAAACCGCAGGGTATAAAGAAGGGGTTTGGCAATGACATCAAACCATCCGAAATTGACCGCGCGGTCCAGTTTCCGGTCCAGTGTCTTCAGGATTGAAAGGTCCCTGGGGCCCATATAGATCGTAAATTTGCGCGAAATGTGTTCCTGACTCATTATTGACAGCGGAGGGGAGAGATAGGTCCCCGTGACAATCCCTGTTGGAAGAAACTGCCCTTGAAAGCTGCCCTTGGCCTGATCCCCGGGGATGATGGCGGACATGAAATGACCGTCTTCGTAAGCCACCCAATCAATTTGACCGGAAAGTATTCCCGTCTTGGCCATCTTTTTGGGCGCGATTTCTTCCAGTTCGTTGTTCAGGAGGAGTGCCAAACCGGAAAAGGCGTAGTAGCTGGATTTTTCTTCTGGCGGCAGGTTCCTGATAAAGCCCATCAGGTTTCCATTTGCCTCTGCCGGCCCGGAATTGATCAGGTCAATGGTCAAGTCGATAGGGTAACGATCGGCGTGAATCCGCAGCGTCTGCTTGATGGTCACACCCTCGGGGGTGAGGGCGCTAAAGATGATATCCTGGGGCGGGGCACCCTCCGAAAGGTTCAGAAAATCCTGTTCTGAGTGATAGATGATCCTTCGGGAAGCGGATTTCTCCGGGTTACCGAAGGTCATTTCAAGCATGCCTTCTCTCGTGCCTTCCAGGCCGGAAAGCTCAACCAGCGGGGAGTCCGGGGCCGTGGTGAGCCGATACTTTTTGAGTTGGAAACTCTTTATAGTGGCTCCCTCATTGGAAAAGACCGCCTTGTAAAGCGGTGTTTCAACAAAAATTTCTTTTTTCTCTACCGCCTTCGGGGCTACCGGGGGGGGGATTTGGGCAGGTTGATCCTGAGCGGCCGGAAGACTCGTCACCGGTTCGGACAGAGGCAAAGGTGCAACGACGGCGCTTTCGCCCTTTGCATTTTCCTCACCGCCGACAGGTTCCTGATTCGGGCTTGGCTGAAACAACGTCATCCACACGAACAGGACCACAAATGAGAGGACAAGTGCAAGAATTGTTCTTTTTTCCATGGAAAGAAACCTTGACCTTTAAACGGAGAAGCGTCCGCCTGCCCGCTGTTCCCCAACCATGCAGGGAAGGCGAATGGCAGTCGGCGCCTTTTATTGAAGAGGATCGTATCCTCCGGGATGAAAGGGATGGCATTTGAGCAGCCTGCACACTGACAGGACCCCCCCCCTGAAGAAGCCGTATTTTTCTATGGCTTGGCGGGCATAGGTCGAACAAGAGGGATAAAAGCGGCACGAGGGGAAAAAAAGGGGAGATATCCATACTTGGTAAAAGACTATGAGGCCCAGTGGAATGTATCTAAAATTGCATGCGGCCTTTTTTATCCAGGATAAACTCACCCAATTCCTCTTTGACTTTCCAAAACTCCAGGATAGCGGCATTATTCTTGGCCGATATAACGGTGTCGTAACCTTGGGGGAAAAAGCCCTTGTGAAGGCGGAAAAATTCCCTGAGTCGTCGCTTGACCCTGTTTCTTTTTACGGCGTTTCCCACCTTTTTGCTGACGGTGATCCCAAGCCTCGAACGGCCCAACCTGTTTTTCATGAAAATGACAGTAAAATGCTCGGTTTGAAATCTCTTGCCCGCTAGATTTAGATTGACAAAATCCTTTCGATTCAATAACCTCTCACACTTTGTGAACGAAAAAGCATTCATGAAAATAGGGTATTGGTTTCAGGGGGTTGGGGCATCAACTACACGACCAAACGTTTTCTTCCCTTGGCCCTCCTGCGTTTCAAGACCTTGATGCCCCCTTGAGAACTCATGCGCGCTCTGAAACCGTGGGTCCGCGCCCTTTTTAAATTACTTGGCTGGTATGTCCTTTTCATAGTAGTATGACGTCCTCTGCTGGATTAGATTTGAGTTAAACTTCCTTTTAATCAGAATGCTGTTGTCTTGTCAAGATTATAAATTAGACTAGCCCTGTTCGTGAGCGATCAGTTTTTTAGATTCGGCTTAAATTCTCTAGATCATGAAAGGAGCAAATGATCATGCTATTAGATCCTATCTTGGGTCTATTTTCAAATGATTTGGCCATTGATTTAGGCACGGCAAATACATGCGTATATGTCAAAGGCAAGGGCATCGTCCTGAGTGAGCCCTCCGTTGTGGCGGTCAGAAAGGACGCCAGAGGCAACAGTAAGGTGCTTGCCGTGGGCAAGGAGGCAAAAATGATGCTTGGCCGCACGCCGGGCAATATTGTCGCCATACGCCCCATGAAAGACGGCGTTATAGCCGACTTCGAGATCACAGAGGCCATGTTACGGCATTTCATCCGAAAGGTCCACAATAGAACCAAGATGGTCCGCCCCAGGATCATCATATGTGTCCCTTCCGGCATCACCCAAGTGGAGAAGAGGGCGGTCCGGGAATCTGCCGAGTCTGCAGGTGCCAGAGAGGTCTACCTTATCGAGGAACCCATGGCCGCGGCCATCGGGGCGGGGCTTCCCATTACCGAACCCACTGCAAACATGGTTGTGGATATCGGCGGAGGCACCACGGAAGTGGCTGTTATTTCCCTGTCGGGCATCGTTTACAGCAAGTCCGTGAGGGTTGCCGGGGACAAGATGGATGATGCCATTTTGCAGCATATCAAGAGGAAGTATAACCTCCTCATTGGACATGGGACGGCCGAGATCATCAAGACCACCATAGGAAACGCCTATCCTGGAGATCAGGTGGAAACTATTGAAGTCAAGGGACGGGACCTCGTAACAGGCATTCCCAAGATCTTGACCATTGACTCGGATGAGGTGAGAAAGTCTATTTCAGAACAGGTCGAAACCATCGTTGAAACTGTGCGTATCGCCCTGGAACAAACGCCTCCGGAACTGGCCGCAGACATCGTGGACAGGGGAATTATGCTGACCGGCGGTGGGTCTCTTCTCAAAAACCTGGATATCCTCTTGAGAGAGGAAACCAGACTTCCGATTATTGTTACGGAAGACCCGCTATCCGCCGTGGTGCTCGGATCCGGTAAGGCCCTGGATAACATTTCGATACTGCGAGAGGTTACGATCATGTAGGTCAGTGTGGGTCACGGACTGGACAACCGTCGGTCGGTCCGCCGCCTTTTCGGGCTCAAGAAGATGGCGTGTTACAATCCAGGGCGTTAAATGGTCTGTCTGCTCTCTGCCTGGATTTGGTGCCATTTCTTCGAATAGGTATGCTACTACGACTCTACCCTGATACGCGTCTCCGGCGCATGAGAAAAAACGAAACCGGGTTCAATCATTGCCAAGTCTAAGACCTACCAGAACATTTTGGATATGGATCATCTCCATTATTCTTGCCCTCTTACTCCTTTCATCCAACCTGGGAAAAAGGCGGTCGTGGAACCCCGCTGAGCAAATCATCATAGAACTGACCGCACCCCTCCAAAGGTTCATTACACACACTATTCGATTGACCGGAGACTTTTGGCGCAGGTATTTTGCCCTCGTTGATCTGCGCGCTGAAAATGAACGCCTCAAGGCGGAATTGAGTGCTCTGAGGATGGAGAATGATCGGAACAAAGAATTGCTTTTTGCGAACAAACGACTTCAGCAACTCCATAATTTTACGGAGGATTTCAGTTGGCCTAGCGCCGTTGCCCAGGTGATCGGCAGGGATCCCACAGGATGGTTTCAATCGATTATCATCGACAAGGGCAGGGGGTCGGGACTGAAGGTCAATATGCCCGTGGTTGATGCCAAAGGCGTAGTGGGCAGACTGGTATCCGTTTCGCCCAACTATGCCAAGGCCTTGTTGATGATTGATCAAAACAGTGCTGTTGATTGTATCATTCGGCGCTCACGGGAAAAGGGGATCATCAAGGGAATCAATGAGAAGGTCTGCAAGATGGAATACGTATTAAAGACAGGAGACGTGGTCGTCGGGGACATGGTGGTCACATCCGGAATGGGGCGCATCTTCCCAAAGGGTCTTCCCGTCGGGGTCGTGGCGGAGGTCAATAGCTCACCCGAGGAACTCTTCCTGGACGTCAAGGTCAGACCAACGGTGGACTTTTCGAAACTGGAGGAAGTCCTGATTGTATTGACGGAGGATCCGCTATTAACCAACCAATAAGAAAAGGATTAGGCCTGCATTTGCTGGTATGGATCATCGGTATTCTCTTTATCCTTGTCAGAGGGAACCTCGCCGACCAATTCAGATTTGGAGGTTTTGAAGTGGATCTTGTCGCGATCATAACGGCCTATATCCTGCTATCACGCGGGGCGTTCGGTGCAGGAATCTTCGCCTTTGGACAGGGACTGCTCATTGACTGCTATTCCGCAGGTCTCGTGGGTCTTTTCACGCTCCTCTATCTCGTTGTTTTCCTGGGAATGAGCGTAGGATCCGGTTTCTTTGATCCCAATTCACCCAGAGCCGTGATGATTTTGGTGGCAACCGCTGTGCTGACAAAAGGAATCCTCCTCCTGGGTATCCTCAATGCCTTCTCCCTGGAGACCTATGACGCTTCAGCCGCCCTTGTTTCCGTGCTCCTTTCCGCCCTTTTTTCGGGGCTGCTCGCCCCCGTTGTGTTTCACCTGCTCAACCACCTCTACCGTTTTGTGGCGGGAAAAACAAAAGAGGCGGGTTGAAATGCAGCCGGACACCTATTTGCCGTACATCCAAGGCAAGACCCTGCAGGGGCACGGCTGAGAGAGGAAAAATATCCTTTGAAACACACAGGCTTCGATCCGCAATCTATTGAAATCCTCAACAAAAGGCTGAAAATCTTGACCCTTGTCATGGTTGCCTTCTTCGTCGTCCTGTTCTTGCGGCTCTGGTATCTTCAATTGATCAAGGGGCCGGAATACAGGGTCAAATCGGAAAACAACCGCATTCATCTTCAGGATATTCCCCCTGTCAGGGGCATGATCTTTGATCGTCACGACAGACTCCTGGTGGATAACCGACCCTCCTTTGACATGTATGTCATTCCCGATGAGGTGCGGGATCAAAAAGGCCTTTTGGATCGTCTTGAAATGCTGGTCGATCTGGAATCTGAAGATATGGGGAAAAGGCTCGGCCTGTCCCGAAGGTCTCCCTATAAGCCTGTCCTCGTAAAAAAGGGGCTGACCCGGGAAGAGTTGGCAGTGATCGAGTCGAATCTTTTTAATCTTCCGGGCGTCATGATCAAGGTCGAGCCTCAGCGCAATTATATCTACGGAGCCTGCGCGTCTCATGTCATCGGTTATTTGGGTGAGATCAGTGAGAGCCAACTGGCGAGCGGCAAATTCCTGGAAAACAAACCGGGTGATCTCATAGGAAAATACGGTCTGGAGGTGAAATGGCAAAATCAGCTCAACGGCATCAGGGGAGGTGAGCAGGTTGAAGTGGATGCGGAGGGACGCAGACTTCGTGTCATTTCCAGAAAGGCACCTGTTCCGGGGGCCGACATCGGCCTCACGATCGATTGGGAACTCCAGTCGTTGGCGGAGAAAGCCCTTGAGGACAGAGAAGGAGCCGTGGTGGTAATGGATCCCGGAACCGGTGAGATCCTGGCCATGGCCAGCAGCCCTTCCTTCGATCCCAATCTCTTTGTCGGTCGCATAGACAGGAGTGCATGGCAGCGAATCGTGTCCAGCACAGACTCCCCTCTGCAAAACAGGGCCATCGCCGGACAGTATCCACCGGGTTCAATATTTAAAATCGTGGTCGCACTTGCAGGGCTGGAGGAGGGGATGATCACACCCGAGGAGGAGATCCTGTGCAACGGCTCCTACACCCTGGGACGGCGGACCTACCGCTGCTGGCGAAGGTGGGGGCATGGCATGGTCTCCCTGCACAGGGCCCTGGTGGAGTCCTGCGATGTCTACTTCTATACCCTGGGCAGGCGTCTCGGGGTCGACAAGATTGCGGAATACGCCTGGATGTGCGGTCTTGGAAGAGACCCAGGATTTGATCTGGACCGGGACAAGGAAGGGCTCATCCCCACCAGTCAGTGGAAGTTGAAGCGCTTCGGTGTCCCCTGGCAGGGGGGAGAGACCGTTTCTACGTCCATAGGGCAGAGCTTTGTCCTGGTCACGCCTCTTCAAGCTGCTATGATGATCTCCTCAGTGTTTAACGGCGGGTACCTGTATGAACCGAAGGTCGTCCGGTGGGTGGAAGAGAATGGTCATAAGATATATCATTTCGAGCCCACTTTGAAAGGTCGGTTGAAGGTAAAACCGAAGAATCTGGAAGTCATAAAGGATGCCCTCGCGGGTGTGGTCAATGAACCCCGGGGTACGGGTGCAGGATCCAGGGTAGAGGGCGTCGTTGCCGCAGGCAAAACAGGGACAGCACAGGTCGTAACCCTTGAAAGGGAGAAAAGTGCCAAGAATGCCGGTGAGATACCGCTGGAATTCAGGGACCACGCCTGGTTTGTCGCCATCGCACCGAAGGATGATCCCCAATTGGCGGTTTCCGTATTGATTGAACACGGCGGACACGGCGGAAGCGCGGCGGCACCGGTGGCCGCTAAACTGATCCGCGCCTATATGGATCAATACCAGAGGAGCGGTGTCGCCGGAAAAGTGGACGGCGAAAGAAAACCCGAGGGATGATCAACCGCTGATTTGGGGGGTGGTTTTTGGGAGGCTGACGTGCTACAAGATTTCTTAAGACCTCAGAGAAATTGGTGCGGGGATGTTCGATAGAAGGCTTATACAAAATTTTGACTGGATCCTGTTGCTGCTGCTGGTGCTCATCGGGACCGTGAGCGTCCTGAATATGTATAGCGCGACAAACGCCACCCGTGAGGCCGGCGGAGGGCAGATATTTTTTAAACAGATCTATTGGTTCCTCATCGGCTTTGCAGTACTCCTCGGGATGACGACCTTCAACTACCGTGTCCTGGAGCGCTTGGCCTATCCCCTCTACATTGTTTCTCTCGCCCTCTTGCTCCTTGTGTTTATCATCGGGGAAACCCGTTCAGGTTCCCAAAGATGGTTGAGCCTGGGCGGCATTGCTTTCCAACCCTCCGAGTTGGCCAAGATGGCCCTCATCATAGTGCTGGCCAAATTTTTTAACGACAACAGACAGCTTCACGGCTATCGTCTGAGGGATCTGTGGCGTCCTTTCCTCTTCCTTTCGCTGCCCTGCGTCATGATACTCAAGGAGCCCGATTTGGGTACGGCCCTCATCCTGGTTATTGTGGCCTTTTCAATCATCATCTTTGCAAGGATCAATTGGAAATCCTTTCTGATTCTGGTGATGTCCACCATATTGGCCGCGCCTTTCATCTGGTTCAGTCTGAAGGAATACCAACAAAGGCGTATCCTAACTTTTCTCAGTCCGGAGCGGGATCCCCTTGGTGCGGGATATCACATCAATCAGTCCAAGATAGCGATCGGTTCCGGGCTCTTCTGGGGGAAGGGCTATCTCAAGGGCACTCAGACCAGGCTGCATTTTCTCCCGGAACAGCACACGGATTTTGCCTTTTCAGTCCTGGCGGAGGAGTGGGGGTTTATCGGTTCCGGAGCCCTTTTGGTACTCTATTTCTTACTTCTGATCTGGGGGATCAACATCGCCAGAAACTCGAAGGAAAAGTTCGGTGTTTTCATTGCCGTCGGGATTGTATCCATCATTTTTTGGCAACTTGTAATAAACGTGGGAATGATTACCGGACTTTTGCCTGTCGTGGGGATCCCTCTTGTCATGTTCAGTTACGGAGGGTCTTCGATCGTATCAACCATGGCGGCCCTGGGATTGCTGATGAACATCAGTATGCGGCGTTTCATGTTTCAATAATTTTCCTTGCAATAAGAAAGGCGTTGTGCTAAATAGCGCCTCGTAATTGTCAGACTAGGAAAATGAGAAAAAAAAATGAGATCAATGCCTTCTTAGGCAAGAACACGGAATTCGATGGGAAGCTGACTTTTTCCGGTGCCGTCTGCATTGACGGCAAATTCAAGGGCGAGATACTATCGCAAGGGACCCTTGTCGTGGGAGAGACGGCCGTGATCGAATCCAATATTCACGTGTCCCACATGATAATCAGCGGGGAGATTCGCGGCAACATTATCGCTGATGAGCGCATAGAAATACATGCGCCGGGGAGGGTTTTTGGGGATATCGAGGCACCCGTTGTTGTGATCGACGAAGGCGTGATATTTGAAGGAAATTGTCGTATGCAAAAGTTCCGGGAGCGCGATGACAAAAAGATGGCTGTAGTCAGGTGAAAGATAGGTTCTAAAAAAAACCTGTGCCATCGAACAATTTGATAACACCCCATTTTATTTACTAAAACCTCTTCAAGGCTGTCCAAAAAACCGAATCAACCAAATACTCCCCGCTTGATTTTTCTATTGTTTTTTGACGGATTTTCTTGGTCTCGCGCGCTGTGTATCCATGGGTTCTGTTAGGCGCGCTTTGTAGTAGAAAAGCATAAAATCCAGCCAAATCCCCTGAGGAATGCGCGATTTCGGGAGGATGAGGTCGGCCCGGTGGTCATCGGGCACAGCACCAAGTCTTTCATTTTCCGGCCGATATCCTGAACAGCGGGATCCCCCTGCTCAGGTAAACGATGGAAATCTATCCTCTCAATAAGCCGTTGCCCAATATTAAGAAGGATGAAGTTGCCATGTTACAGCCTGATTACACACTTTTCATACAGATCGCCAATTTTCTTTTCCTTGTATTTGTCCTGAATATTCTCCTATATAAACCGATTCGAAACATGCTGCGCCGGCGGCAAGAGCAAATGCATTCTTTTGAGGACACGAGAAACAATTTTCTTCTAAAGTCGGGACGTTATGAAAGAGAACTGGAAGAGAATGTGAAGAGTGCCAGAGTGACCGGTGTCAAGGCAAAAGGGGATTTGAAAAATGAAGGCCTTGATGTTGAGAAGGGCATGCTTCAGGATGCTGCTTCGGCTACCGGAGAGCGGATTGAGAAGGCGAAAATGGAAATAGAACAGAGCATGGATATTGCCCGTCAATCCCTCCAAAACGAATTGAGCGTGTTTTCCAGGGAACTTGCGGAAAAGGTTTTAGGGAGGAGCATTTGATGGCTCGGATAGGAAAAATCATACGAAAACCCTCCACATTTTTTTGTGTTATGATGTTTTTTTATCTGTCGCTTTCAGGTATGGCCCTGGCGGCTGCCGGTGGACACGACGGGGGGGGAGGAAATGCCGCGATCGTCGACCTGTGGAAACGGTTGCTTAATTTTGCCCTGTTGATCATTATTCTGGGCTGGGCCATCAAGAAGAGCGGCGTCAGCGGTTTCTTCAGGAAACGTACTGAAGAAATCGGCCAGAAGCTTGATGAACTGGAGAGAGAGAAAGAAGAAGCGGAAAATAAATGCCGTGAGGCTGAAAAACAGTATAAGGAATTTGAAGTCAAGCGCGAGGAGATTCTCGAACAGTTCAGGTCCGAAGGCCTCGCCGAAAAGGAGAGAATTATCGCCGAGGCCCAGGAGAGGGTTCAAGCCGTTATTAAACAGGCCGAGCTTACCATCCAGCAGGAAATGGAGTCTGCCCGGGAGCGATTGAAACAGGAAGCGGTCAGTGTCGCAGCCCAAAAGGCACAGGAGATTCTTGCAAAGGAGATAACAGATACAGATCAGGACCACTTGGTCAATGATTTTATAGAAAGGGTGGGGAAGATACATTGATCAGATCAAAGGTTTCCAAGAGATACGCTAAGGCCCTCTTGAGCCTGGGGCAGGAGGAGGGGCAGTTCCAGGAATACGGAAGAGACCTCAGAGACTTTACTGGTTTTTGTGCACAACACTCTGAATTCCGGCAGGTTATATCCAGCATGGTCTTTCCGGTTGCCGACCGAAAGAAGATTTTACAGTTCATTCTGGAGAAGAGTGATTTCTCAGCCACGGTCAAGAATTTTCTTTATCTCCTCCTGGATAAAAACAGAATCGGGGCGATAGAAGAAATCACGGCTTACTATGAAAGCCTCACGGATAATTTGTCCAATTTCGCTCGAGCCGAAATCATTACTCCAATGCCTCTGAAGGATGAGGCCTTGGACAGACTCGAAAAAGTTCTGGAGGAAATGACCTCGAAGAAGGTCAAGATCCAGGTCAAGGAAGACAAGAGCTTGATTGGGGGTATCGTCGTAAAGATCGGTGATTTGGTTTTGGACGGCAGTCTCAAGGCCCAGATAAATGGACTCAAAGAATCATTAAAGAGGGGTGGATACAGCTAATGGAGATAAGAGCAGAAGAGATCAGTCAGGTCATCAGGGGCCAGATTAAGGATTATGAAAAGAAGGTGGAGATGAGCGAGACCGGGACAGTCCTGTCGGTCGGAGACGGTGTGGCTCGTGTATACGGCGTTGAAAACGCGATGGCCATGGAGATGCTTGAGTTGCCGGGTGGTGTTTTCGGGCTCTGCCTTAATCTGGAAGAGGACAATGTGGGCGTTGCCATTATGGGTGACGATACAAAGATCAAGGAAGGCGATACGGTCAAGCGGACCGGCAGGATCGCACAGATCCCCGTAGGTGAGGCGGTGCTCGGCCGGGTGATTGATGCCGTGGGTGAACCCCTGGACGGAAAGGGGCCGATCAATACCGACGAATATCGTAGAATCGAGATGGTCGCCCCGGGAGTCATTGCGCGTCAGCCCGTGAGTGAACCCATGTATACCGGACTCAAGGCCATTGATGCCATGACCCCGATCGGCAGAGGGCAGAGGGAGCTGATCATCGGGGACAGACAGATCGGAAAGACGGCCATTGGGGTGGACGCCATCCTCAATCAGAAAGACACAGGTGTCTTCTGCATCTATGTCGCCGTGGGCCAGAAAAAATCGACGGTGGCCCAGGTGGTGGATGTCCTCAGAAAAAACGGGGCCATGGATTATACGACGGTCGTTTGCGCCGGTGCCAGTGATCCGGCAACCCAACAGTATATCGCCCCCTATGCGGGATGTGCCATCGGCGAATATTATCGGGATAAGGGGCAGCATGCCCTGATCGTATATGATGACCTCTCCAAACAGGCGGTGGCCTACAGGCAGGTTTCCCTTTTGCTCAGACGTCCCCCCGGAAGGGAGGCATTCCCAGGAGATATCTTTTACAATCACTCCAGGCTGCTCGAGAGGGCTGCGAAGCTGAACGATGCCTTGGGGGCCGGTTCCCTCACGGCACTGCCCATCATCGAGACCCAGGCAGGGGACGTATCGGCCTACATCCCCACAAATGTTATTTCCATCACGGACGGGCAGGTTTATCTGGAGCCCAGCCTCTTCTTTTCCGGAATCAGGCCCGCGATCAACGTCGGACTGTCCGTGTCCCGGGTCGGGGGGGCGGCCCAGACCAAGGCCATGAGAAAGGTCGGCGGGAGCCTTCGACTGGATATGGCACAGTTCCGGGAGTTGGAGGCCTTTGCGCAGTTTGGGAGCGATCTTGATAAAGCAACCCAAAGGCAGCTGGAAAGGGGGCGCAGGTTGGTCGAAGTGCTCAAACAGCCTCAATACCAGCCCATGCCTGCCGAGAAAGAAGTTATGATCCTTTTTGCAGGCGCCAGAGGCTATCTGGATGAGTGGCCGGTCACGGCGGTGAGTGACTATGAAAAACAGATGCTTGAATTCATGGACGGCAAGCATCCCGAGCTTCTGAAAGAAATCAAGGACTTGATGGATATCAGCGATGAACTGGACGAAAAATTGAAAAAGGCCCTTGACGAATTTAAGGGAATTTTCCAACTCCCATCTTAGACAACACAGAGTGGATAAATGGCGACGTTAAGAGATATACAGCGCAAAATAGGCGCTGTGAGGAAGACAAGGCAGATTACCCGGGCTATGAATATGGTGGCCGCGGCCAAACTGCGCACCGTCCAGGGCAAGATGGAGAGTTTCGACCCCTATGCCAGGAAGTTCGCAGAAGTGCTCGGAAATCTTGCAAGCCGGATTGATCCTGAAATCCATGCCTTGCTGGTCCCAAAGGAAGAGGTGAAAAAGGTGGAACTTCTTCACTTCAGCGCAGACAGGGGCCTGTGTGGAAGCTTCAACATGAACACCATTGCAATGGTTGAGCGATGGATCAAGGAACAGAACGCAAAAAATGTGGAGTACAGTCTGACCCTGGTTGGAAAAAAGGGGCGGGACTATTTCAGAAAAAGGAATTACATTATCACGGCCAATTATGTGAACATCTACAGTTCAGTTGACATGCCTCTGGTCACCCATATGGCCAATGACCTTGTCAATCGATATCTATCGGACGATGTTCATGAGGTCTACATGATCTATACCCGTTTTCTGGGTATGGCGAAACAGGAACCCACCCTCGTCAAACTCATTCCGATCGAACCGCCCCATGCCGAGGTCGATACGGAAGCGATGACGGAATACCTTTGTGAGCCGAGTGCCGAGGAATTCCTTGTAGAACTCCTGCCGAAACACCTTAACGTTCAACTTTATAACGCCTTCCTGCAGACCGAGACAAGTGAACATGCGGCCCGCATGGCCGCCATGGATAATGCCACCAAAAATTGCTCGGAAATGATCGAGAATTTGACCTTGATCTACAATAAGGCCCGGCAGGCGGCCATTACGGCCGAATTGATGGACATTGTAGGCGGCGCGGAGGCCCTGGGCTAGGGTCGCACAAATGACATATCGAAAGCATGACGCATTGCACGGCTTGAGAAATCAGGAGACATAAGGAGGTCTTGATTTAATGATGAATGAGGGCAAGGTAATTCAGGTAATAGGTCCCGTGGTCGATGTCGAATTCGCCGAGGGGGAATTGCCGGCGATATTCACGGCTCTAAATATAACAAATCCGACCATTGACGATACGCAAGACAATCTCGTGGTGGAAGTTGCACAGCACCTGGGGGATAATGTCGTCCGATGTATCGCCATGGATACCACGGACGGACTCGTTCGCGGGATGAAAGCGAAGAATACAGGCAATCCTATCATGATGCCGGCCGGAGATTCCACCCTCGGCCGCGTCCTGAATGTGGTAGGCAGACCCGTGGACGGTTTGGGGCCGGTGGAGGCCACAGAGTATCTCCCTATTCATCGACATGCTCCGGCTTTTGTTGATCAGGATACCTCCGTGAAGGTCCTTGAAACAGGCGTCAAGGTGATCGATCTCCTGGTTCCCTTTCCCCGGGGCGGCAAAATGGGGATGTTCGGCGGTGCAGGTGTCGGGAAGACCGTTGTTATGATGGAAATGATCCATAACATAGCCATGGAGCACGGCGGCATCAGCGTTTTTGCAGGCGTGGGGGAGAGGACGAGGGAAGGAAACGACCTTTACCTGGAGATGAAGGAATCCGGTGTCATCAACAAGGCCGCCCTCATTTACGGACAGATGACCGAACCCCCTGGGGCGCGGGCCCGGGTCGCCCTTTCCGCCCTGACAGCGGCCGAATATTACAGAGACGAACAAGGCCAGGATGTCCTTCTTTTTATTGATAATATATTCCGTTTTACTCAAGCGGGTTCGGAAGTATCGGCCCTCCTTGGACGTATTCCTTCCGCCGTGGGGTATCAGCCCACTCTGGGAACCGACCTGGGAGAACTTCAGGAAAGAATTACCTCAACGAACAAGGGTTCCATCACCTCCGTGCAGTGCGTATATGTGCCTGCAGACGACCTGACCGACCCTGCCCCTGCAACCACCTTCGCCCATCTTGACGGCACCGTGGTCCTTTCCAGGCCCATTGCCGAGCTGGGTATTTATCCGGCAGTGGATCCCCTGGATTCCACCTCTAGGATCCTTGATCCCAATGTCCTCGGGGAAGATCACTACATGGTGGCCCGGGAGACCCAGCAGATCCTTCAGAAGTACAAGGATCTTCAAGATATTATCGCCATTCTAGGGATGGACGAGCTTTCAGACGAGGACAAGCTGACGGTGGCGAGGGCCCGCAGAATTCAGAGATTCCTCTCCCAGCCCTTCCACGTCGCGGAGACCTTCACCGGGAAAAAGGGAAAATACGTATCGGTCGAAGAAACCGTCCGGGGTTTCAAGGAAATCATCGAAGGAAAACACGATGAATTGCCCGAGGCGGCCTTTTACATGGCAGGCGGCATTGAGGAGGTCCAGGAGAGGGCCGAGCAAATGGCTGCCGGCTGATGTGAGGTTTATAGGCTATGAATAAATTATTTCTGGAAGTGGTGACCCCTCAAAGGGTCGTGGTGAGCCGGGATGTGGATACCGTGGTGGCCCCGGGGACGGAGGGGGAGTTCGGCGTGCTACCCGGACATGTGCTCTTTCTGTCCGGAATCGTACCCGGTGTGCTTCGCTACGCGGTCGGCAAGGAAACCACTTTTTTGGCCGTGTCGAGTGGTTTTGCAGAGATCTCCGAAGATAGGGTTTCCGTCTTGGTGGATGCCGCCGAAAAGCCCGGTGAGATCGATGTGGAGAGGGCAAAGCGTGCCATGGAACGGGCCAAAAAGAGGCTTGAAGAAGGGAAGGATAACGAGGATATCGACTATCTGAGGGCGGAGGCCGCCCTGCAAAGGGCCTTGGTGCGTCTTAAATTAGGTGAAAAAAGCATATAGCATATATATTTTTATTAATTTTATATAAAAAGGGCAAGCGGCGAGCTTGCCTTTTTTATTGACCTTTGCCTTCCATGACGTTAGAATGCCGCCTGTACGATGTTTTTTGTGAAAAATACTAAAGAAAACAATTCCTTATAGCGTAAAGGATGGGATATGGAATTCGTTGAGGAAATAGACCAGTTTGAATTGCTGGAAAAGAAGATAGATGCACTTATTGCGTTAATCAACACCCTTACTCGAGAAAGGGACTCACTGGCCGAGAAGGCGCAGATTCTTGAAGGGAAAGTTTCCGATGTCATGGGTGAGGTCGAGAATTTGAGAGCAGCTCGAGATTCAGCCAGGCAGCGTATTGTTTCCCTGCTGGAAAAGATAGAGCAATTGGACATCTAGGGATCCGTCCGAGTCAGTAACGATCTTTATTCCCTTTTCAGGAAAGACAGATACCACTTTTGAGGGGAGAAGAAAATTTTATGGAGCCTGTACGAATCAGGATCCGTGATCGTGAGTATGTCGTTAGGGGCGAGGAAGGCGAAGAGGATATCCAACGAATTGCTGACTATGTCAACAACAAGATTGAAGAGATACAGAGAAGCGCAGAAGGTCTTTCAGAGAGAAAGACAGCCATTCTGGCCGCGCTCAATATCGCGAGCGAATACTTTCGTGTATTGAAGGAGCGAGAGGCGTTGTTGACAAAGATCCGCCAGCGGACGGAATCGTTGATCGGCAATATCGATTCCACCCTTGGTTAGCATTATCGTGGCTGCGGGATGGAGACGGAAATCGGGAGTTTCCATGTCGTTTTAACGGCGTTTCCGCCTGTGGTCATTTCAAGTCAAATGTTGAAGTCCTCTATGCGATGGGTTTCTGATTCCGACGACAGCGTTTCCCCGGGATACAGCGTAAAAAGGGGAATGGGTAGCAAATGAGAATGCATCAAGGGCAGCGATTACTGTGGTAAAAAAGATGTATCATAGGGCTTTTCCAAGGTTTTTTACCTTCATTGCACTGCACTTTGAGAAGATACGAAATGCACCGGTCGCTCTAAAGGTGCATGAGGCCATATTTTCCCACCGGGTCATGTTTTTTCCATTGCCCGTCAAAGTACCAGGCAAGTCCCTCCCTGCATTCTTTTCTGACGTATTCATTCCTTTATATAGAGTGACTTAAATCAAGATTTTATATTTCATTAGTCCTGACGGCAGTGCTGCAGGTCTCCCTGTTCCACACCCGGAAGACATGACGCGGTTGCCCAGAGGCATATAAAGGATGGGGTATTATGACATTATTGCAGATGGTTGGTTCCGCAGTAGGCGGGATCATTCTTGGTCTGTTGCTCGGGTTTTGGGCCCGAAAGAAGATTGTCGAGAGTCAATTTGATTCCATAAGAAATTATTCGAAAAAGATTATCAATGAGGCCCACAAAAAGGCGAAAACCATAAAAAAGGAGGCCATGATCAAGGCCAAGGACACCTTCTATCAGATGAGGGTGGAATTTGAAAAGGAGACAAAGGAAAAAACAGAAAAATTACAGCTCCAGGAGCGGAGGCTCTTCGGCAAGGAGGAGAGCCTGGACAAAAAGGTGGAGCAGTACGAGCAGAAAGAACGAAAACTGGTCAACCGCGAGAAGGAATTAGACAAAAAAGAGGGCAATATAAAGGATAAAATAGCAGAGTATGATGGTTTGATCCTTGAACGGCGAAAGGAACTTGAAAGGGTTGCGGGGATATCCAGTGAAGAGGCAAAGCGACTCCTCATAGAATCGATGGAGTTGGAGGCCAAACATGAAGCCGCCAAGCTCATTCGCAAGATCGAAAGTGATGCGCGGGAGGACGCCGGTCGAAAATCTCAAGAAATACTCGCTCTGGCGGTCAAAAGATACGCGGGCGATTATGTCACCGAACGAACCGTTTCGGTGGTCAACCTGCCCAATGAGGAGATGAAGGGGCGAATCATAGGACGCGAGGGACGTAACATTCGGGCCATCGAGGCGGCGACCGGCATCGATCTGATCATTGATGACACCCCCGAGGCCGTGATCCTGTCCGGGTTTAATCCCATAAGGCGGGAGGTGGCCAAAATTTCGCTTGAAAGGCTTATCGACGACGGCAGGATTCACCCTGCCCGGATAGAGGAAGTGGTTGCCAAGGTCAACAAGGAGATAGAAGAGAGTATCAAGGAGGCGGGAGAACAGGCGACCTTCGATGTGGGGGTGCATGGCATTGATCCAGAACTCGTCAAGCTCATCGGGCGTCTCAAATACCGATCCAGTTATGCCCAGAACGTACTTCAACATTCACGTGAGGTCAGTTTTATATGCGGTGTCATGGCCGCTGAACTGGGTCTGAATGTGAAACAGGCCAAGAGGGCCGGCCTCCTGCACGACATCGGGAAGGCCGTTGACCACGAGGTTGAAGGTCCTCATGCCCTCATTGGGGCCGATCTGGCCAAAAAATTTGGAGAATCCGATCCGGTGGTTCACGCCGTGGCGGCTCATCATGAGGAAATCCCACCGGAAACACCTCTGGCCGTCCTGGTTCAGGCGGCTGATACCCTGTCGGGTGCCAGGCCCGGGGCGCGTCAGGAGATGTTGGAATCCTATGTCAAGAGACTGGAGGAACTTGAAAAAATCGCCATGTCCTTTGAAGGGGTCACGAAATCTTACGCGATCCAGGCCGGTAGGGAGATAAGGATCATGGTGGAAGGCAAGGTCGTCGATGATGAGAGACTGTTTGTCATTTGCAGGGACATTGCCAACAAGATTGAAAAGGAGTTATCCTATCCCGGGCAGATAAAGGTCACGGTTATCAGGGAGACAAGGGCTGTCGAGTACGCAAAGTGATGCCGGGAGGCATTCGGGAATCACCCATCTTTCCAGTCGCCTTTGCCTCATCACCGTGGTGAATTTGGGAGCCTGTCGCTGAAGGCGTGGTAGGATGCCGGGAATGAGGACCACAGTCTGACCGGGAGCTCACTCTGGGCTGTGAACACCTCGGTTTGTGTGGGCACAACACATTGACCTGTCGTGAGAGGGGACCTTGCAAGAACCTGAAGGGGCGTTCCTTTTCCTTTGCGGTAGGACACAAAAAGCGGAGAACAGCGCCCATGAACAGGACCCTGTTTGACCAAAAAGGCTCGGCGGTTGCCTACATCGCGCCCGACTTCCATGAGACCATTTACCTTTGGGAAGGCGCCCCTGTCGCCTATCTGCATGAGAAAAGGCATGTATACGGTGTGAACGGGCGGCACTTGGGGTGGCTCATCGACGGCATCATTTACAACCATGAGGGCGAAAGGATGGGCTTTCTTAGCGGGTCGTGCCCGGTTCCTCCCGGCAAGGAACCCCCCAAGGGAAAGAAATGTCCCATGGCCGAAATAAGACCCAGGTGGGGTGTACCGCCGTTACCTGCACTCACATTCAATTTCGGTCGTGAAGAGCTGGGACAATTCCTCCGAGAGGGTGAAGTCCCCCTGTTGAATGAAGAGGCCCCTTCTCCTTCCCCCTGACGGATTCATGAAGCACTTTCCACGGCCTTGAAGGCCCTTGCCTGTTCCCTTTTCCCAATAATCCGCTCCAAGACGGGAGGACAGATTGCGAGATCATGGCTCAAGAAAAAGAAACAATCTATCTGGTTGACGGCAGTTCGTATGTGCATCGGGCCTATCATGCAATTGGAAATCTCTCTAATTCAAAAGGGTTTCCCACAAATGCCATACTGGGTTTCGCCAAGATGACACTGAAGCTTATCGAGGAAAGGAAACCGAAGTACATGGCCGTCGCCTTTGATGCCAAGGGTCCCAATTTCAGGCATAAAATCTATGAAAAATACAAGGCCAACAGACCTCCCATGCCCGAAGACCTTCAGGCCCAGATTCCATATATCCGGGCATTCGTGGAGGGGCTGAATGTGGGTCTGATTGAGATGGCGGGGTACGAAGCGGATGACATCCTCGGCACGCTCGCAAGAATGGGCGAGGAAAAGGGCCTGCGGGTCGTGATTATCACAGGAGACAAAGACTTTCGTCAATTGATATCGCCGGACATTTCCCTCTGGGACACGATGAAGGACCGCTTTACGGACCTGGAGGGTTTTCGCGAAGAATACGGCCTGGAACCGGGTCAGGTCATCGACCTCATGGGTCTGTCCGGAGATGCCTCCGACAACATACCCGGCGTACCGGGTGTGGGCGAAAAGACCGCCCTCACACTGATTAAGATGTTTAGCACCCTCGAAAATGTCTTCGAACATGTGGAAGAGGCACGGGGGAAAAAACTCCAGGAGAATCTCAGAAACTCGAGGGACAAGGCTGTTCTCAGCAAAAGACTGGTCACCATCGACCGATACGTACCCATCGATAAAAAGATCGATGATTTCAAGCGGGGTGATCCGGATGTCGCCAAGTTAACGGAGATGTTCCGGGAGTTGGAATTCAGAGGTCTCTGGGATCAATTCGCCTCTCGAAAAGAGCCTGAAGAGAAAGACTACCGTCTCTGTCTTTCCAGAGAGGAAATCCTCGCCGTGGCCGATGAAATCCGTGAAAAAAGGCGGGTCAGTCTGGATACTGAAACCACCGGTACGGATCCCCTTAAGGCGGAACT
>JBMNCO010000189.1:24417-32817 GCA_049366815.1 Desulfatiglandales bacterium
GAGGTTGTGGGGAAAAGCGGTTCCGATTTTTCAGAGGTCGATGTGGACAGGGCCATGGAATATTCCTGTGAGGATGCGGATGTGACCTTTCAACTCATGCACATCCTCGAGAACAAACTGAGAGAAGACCAGAACGAGGAACTCTTCTACGGCCTTGAAATGAAGCTCATCCCGGTCCTTGTTGAAATGGAGTTTGCCGGGATAAAGATAGACAAGACATTTTTCAAAGATATGTCCTGTCGCTTTGCCGGTCAGCTCAGGGAGATCGAAAAAGAGATCTACGAGGAGGCCGGTATGGCGTTCAATATCAATTCACCCCAGCAACTGGGCTATGTGCTGTTTGAAAAACTTCAGCTCCCTGTGCAGAAGAAGACGGCGAAGACCAAGAGCTACTCGACTGACGTGAAGGTCCTCACGAAGTTGTCCGCCCTGCCCTACAAGATCCCGAAACTCCTGCTTCGTTACAGGACGCTGTCGAAGCTGAAGTCCACCTATCTTGACGCCCTCGTCAAGAGCGTGGATTCGGGCACCGGGAGGATTCACACGTCCTACAACCAGACGGTTGCAGCGACCGGTCGTCTGAGCAGCAGTGATCCAAATCTGCAGAATATCCCCATAAGGAGCGAGGAAGGCCGTGAAATTCGGAAGGGTTTTGTGGCCGAGGAAGGTCACGTCCTTCTGTCCTCCGACTACAGCCAGGTGGAACTCAGGATCTTCGCCCATTATTCCGGGGACCGCGCTTTCATGGCGGCCTTCGGGGAGGACGAGGATATCCACACCCGAACCGCATCCGAAATTATGAATGTATCAAGAGAGTCAGTCACCCCGGACATGAGAAGGATCGCCAAGGCGATCAATTTCGGCATTATTTACGGGATGGGTTCCAAGAAGCTCAGTGATGAGCTGGGGATTGAACACAAGGTGGCCAAAGACTATATTGACGCCTATTATGAAAGGTACAAGGGCGTGGCCGAGTACAGGGAGAGGATGGTCTCCTTTGCAAGGGAAAAGGGCTATGTGACCACTCTTTTCAACAGACGGCGATACCTGCCTGATATCGATCACCAGAACCGGATCATCCGATCGGAGGCCGAACGCATGGCCGTCAATAGCCCCATTCAGGGGACGGCCGCCGACCTGATAAAGATGGCGATGATTCGGATTCATGCCAGGCTCAGAGAGGAACCATTGAGGAGCAAGATGCTCCTTCAGGTCCACGATGAACTCGTCTTCGAGGTCCCGGAGGACGAAATCCAGACCGTCCGGGCGATGGTCAAAGAAGAAATGGAAGGGGTCTACAGGCTTGCCGTACCCCTCAAAGCGGACATCCACACGGGCAGAAATTGGGATGAAGCCCACTGAAAGAGAGGGATAAGATTCATGCCCTATGTTTTTGGACCCGTTCCTTCGAGACGTTTGGGCCTCTCCCTGGGAGTAGACCTTATCCCCCCAAAGACCTGCACCTATGATTGTCTGTATTGCCAGGTGGGGAGGACGACTCGAAAGATCATCGAGCCCGGTCCCCTTGTTCCCGTGGAACAGGTGCGACAGGAGTTGGCGCAAACCCTGAGAGGGATCACACCGGACGTCATCACCTTTTCGGGGTCCGGTGAACCCACCCTGAACGCCCAGATTCATCTGGTTATAGACTTTATCAGGGGCCTTACGGATACAAAGATCGCCGTGTTGACGAATGGTTCACTGCTGTGGAGAAATGAGGTCCGTGAAAGGATACTCCGGGCGGATATCATCATGCCCACCCTCTGTTCGGTCTTCGAGAAGACCTACAAGTCGCTCCACAACCCCCACAGGGATCTGCAACTGGGACGGATTGTCGAGGGCATGGAGCGTCTTAGAGAAGATTACAGGGGCAAGCTGTTTCTAGAGGTTGTCCTGCTCAAGGGTTATAATGACAGCGATCGGGAAATCGAGGCGCTGCGAAAGGCTGTCGGCCGGATCAAACCGGACAAGGTTCAGCTCAATACGGTGGTCCGCCCCCCGATGGATGCCCGGGCAATATCGCTTGACAGACAAAGGTTAGAAGATATAAAGACCTTTTTGGGCGAAGGCGCGGAGATCATCGCCGATGTCTCCCCGAAGCACAGACTGCAGCGGCATGCATCGATGACCGATATGGTCCTCGAGATGGCAAAAAGAAGGCCTGTGAGGGAAAGTGACGTGGCAGGAGTTCTCGGGGTTTCATCCGAAGAGGCCGGTAGAGTTTTAAAAGGCCTTCGGGTTAAAGGCATGCTTCGCCTGGAGGAGCAGGGGGGGGATACCTACTATGTCGTGACCGGTTCCTCTTCTGATATTTGATGAGGTGGGATACCGTCATTTGTCTTCCACTGTGTGCTCCAGGAAAACATTTCTATTGCCGTGGAAAGGGCAGTTTCTCATGAAAGCGGGATGGTTTATCTATTGAAGGCAGAGAATAATCGACCATGAGCAAAACAGAACCAAAGCGCAGCGGAGAACAGTATTATGCAGGCATTGATGCAGGGTCTGTCAGCCTGAACTGTGTGGTCATCAACCTGGAGGGGAAAGTCCTTTTCGAATCGCCCTACATGCGCCATATGGGGAAGGTGGAAGAAGAAATTGAAGCACTCCTGCGTGAACTCTACCAAAAGTTTGGAAGGGATCAATTGAAGGCGGTGGCCTTTACAGGCAACCATGGGAAACAGGTCTGCGACAGACTGGGGGGCTATTATGAGTTTGAAACGATCAGCCAGGTTTTGGGTTCTTTGTCCATCAAACCCGATGTGAAGAGCATTATCAGCATGGGCGGCCAGGATACGGCCCTCTTCCAGATCAACCACGACCATGAAAGCGGTACATGGGAGTTGGAATTCTTCAATACCAACGGCCCGTGTGCCTCGGGCACGGGCTCCTTCATCGACCAGCAGGCACAGCGCCTGGCCACCTCCATCTATGAGAAAGAGACCCGGATCTCACAGGATCAGATAGACGGCGTATTGACCGATTTCATCAGCCTGGGACTCCAGAGTGAAAAGCCGGCCAGTGTGGCCTGCCGTTGCACGGTTTTTACAAAGTCGGACATGATTCATCTCCAGAACAAGGGAGAGAGACTCGAGGATATCATTTACGGTCTCCATGTGGGAAATGCCAGAAACTACATGAGCACCATTGTATCCAACCGGATATTGAAAGAGCCGATCCTCTTTATCGGCGGCCTGTCCCTCAACGAACTTCAGGTGCGTGCCTTCAGGGGATACTTCCCCGGCCTTGTAGTCCCGGAAATGAACACCTCAGTGGGGGCACTGGGCGTGGCCCTGCATGCCCTTGAGTCAGGGGTCAAAAATACCCTGGACCCGGATCAAAGGCCCCTGTCCCTCCAGGGGGATTCGGACACATTACCCCGGGCCCCTAAACTGAAACTCAAGGAAACCCCCTTCCCTGAAGACAACGAGATCAAAAAAAGATTCATGCCAAGGAAAACGCCCGCCTATCTGGGGATAGACGTCGGATCCACGACCACGAAGTATGCCCTCATCAACGAAGATCGGGAAATCATCCACAAGAGCTATGTCCATACCCAGGGAAAGCCGATCGAGGTCACACAGAGGCTCCTGAAGAATATCCTGGAGGATATCGGGGACAAGATCGAGATCAGGGGCACGGCGACCACGGGTTCCGGCAGGAATGTTGTGGGTGATTTTCTGAACGCCGACCTCATCATCGACGAGATCACGGCCCACGCCAGGGGGGCCGTAGAGATAGATGCGACCATCGATACGATCTTTGAGATCGGAGGGCAGGATTCGAAATATATCTCCATCGCCAACGCCTACCCCCTCGATTTTGACATGAACAAGGTGTGTGCGGCGGGTACGGGAAGCTTCCTCCATGAGCTCGCCAATAAATACGGGATCAACATCGTCGACGAATTCCAGGAAATCGCCCTTTCTTCGGACAACCCCATCAAGTTGGCGGAGCGATGTACCGTTTTTATGGAATCCGATCTGGTCTCATACCACCAGAAGGGGGTGAAGGAAAGGGACCTCATTGCAGGCCTCTGCTATGCCATTGTTCACAACTATCTCAACCGTGTGGTGGGGAAGAGGAAGATCGGCCGGCGGGTCATGTTCCTTGGTGGTCCTTCCCTCAATAAGGGGGTCGTCGCAGCCTTCGAAGAGGTCCTGGGCCGGGGCTTGGTGGTTCCCAAACACCGGGAGGTGCTCGGGGCCTTTGGGGCCGCGATCAGTGCTCAGGAAAAGATGGGCCTGGCACCCGGAGCGAGGTCGGTCTTCAGAGGACTGAAGAGTGCCATTGACGACCGCATGACCTTTACGGAAAAGATCTGTCAGGCGGATCCCAACTGCCACAACCAGTGTAAACTCAAGATCTATGATTTTGACGGCCGGAGAAGCATCTGGGGCGGAGAGTGCGGTCGGTACGAACTTATCCGGGGCAAAGGGGCAAAAGAAGAGAATCTGTTCAAGCTGAGGGAGACCCTGTGGTTGAATTACATGCTGGGCCTCTTTGAAGAGATAAAAGGCGAACCCGTTATGGAAGTGGACGGCCGGCCGACTGTCGGTATGCAACGGTCCCTTTATTTCCTTCAGACGGGCGTTCTGTGGGCCCATTTCTTTGATCAACTCGGATTCAGACTCGTGATCACGCCAGCCACCAACATGCAGATATCGAGCGCGGGGATCGAGTCCATGACCGCGGAGACCTGTTATCCGATCAAGGTGTCCCACGGCCATGTCCTTGAACTGGCAGGGAAAACAGCCTATCTCTTTCTCCCGACCATGGTCGATATGCCCACGCCACAACCGTCTGAAACGGGCTTTTACTGTCCCCTGATACAATCCAATTCCTACATGGTGCGGGTAGCCCTCGGACTCGACAGGAAGAACCTCCTGAATCCGATACTTCACATGAAACACGACAACCCGACACTGGCCATTGAATTGAGTGAACAAATCTCTGAAAAACTCGGCAGAACAAAGAAGGAGATCAGCAGAGCGCTGAATTACGCCCTTGAAAGGCAAAAGAGCTTTGCGGGGGAATTGCACCAGAGAGGAAAAGACATTCTGGATAATCTCGATCCTGAAAAGCCCCTGGTTGTCGTCACAGGGCGACCCTACAATCTCTATGACGAGAAGTTGAATCTGAGACTGGGAAGAAATCTAAGCAGAATCGGGATGAGCGCCATACCCATGGACTATATTGATGTATCTCGTGTAGACCTCTCAGACTTCCCGTCCATGTACTGGGGACTCGGAGCCGAGATCCTGAGGACCGCCAAGGTGATCGAAGGCCGCCCCAACATCTTCGGGTTGCATCTCACGAATTTCAGCTGTGGCGCGGACTCCTTTATAGAGCACTTTTACAAATACATCATGGGCGATAAACCCTACCTGATCCTGGAACTGGATGAGCACAGTGCTGTTGCCGGAGCCATGACACGCCTCGAGGCCTTCAGAAACGTGATCGAAAATAGCATGCTGAAAATGAAAACCGAGTTGTACGAGCGGTTGAAGGTATCGAATTGAGGAGGCCATGGAAGCGGGAAAAAGCTTAACCTTTCAGTCACTTACAGAAAATGTGGGCCGATTCGACCTCAGGGGCAAAACGTTTCTGATTCCGGAAATGAACAGGATCGGATCCCATCTTCTTGCGGGCACATTCAGAAGTTTCGGTATCAACGCCCTTGTGATGGAAACCTATCAGGGTCTTGATCTGGGGAAAGAGTTCACCTCCGGGAAGGAGTGCTTCCCCTGTCAGGTCACCATGGGTGATATCCTGCTTTTTATTCAAAAGGAAAAACAGAGGCTGGGACCCGCCTTTGACCCGGAAGAGTATATCTATTTCATGCCGGAGGCCGGCGGTCCCTGCCGCTTCGGCATGTACAACAAGTATCAGAGAATCGTCCTGGATTCCTTTGCGGAATTGCGCGCGCTCAGGATCGGATCCCTTACGACGGACAACTCCTATGCCCTTGACGGCATGATCGAAAGGGGCCGGGCGACCCAATTTCGAAAAGCGGCCTATTTTTCGGTGGTCGTGGCGGACGTCCTGGACAGGCTTCTCTGGCGGGTCAGACCCTACGAAAAGGAAAGGGGGCTTGCAGACACCTTTATGGAAAAGGCCATGCACACCATGGCGGAGTCCTTCGAGAAGCACGGAGCAGGCAAGGACTTTGATCCTATCCTGAACACGCTTGACGGAATCATACTGGAGGGAAGGTCGCTGATTGATCCCTCTATCCCCGAGAAACCGTTGATCGGAATTGTCGGAGAAATTTATCTTCGAACCCACGTCCACGCGAATCAGGACGTAATCCGGATGTTGGAAAGGTATGGGGCTGAAGTGGTCAATGCCTCGATTGCCGAATGGGTGAATTACACGACCTACGACAAATTGCGTGAGGCAAAGATTAAATTGCAGTTGAATTTGAAGCAGTTTCAACTGGGCAAGGTGAACCAATACCTCAAGGAGATATGCTCATACGGTCTCAGCCTCTCCTACCAGCAGCAGAAGCAGGATAAGGTCTATAAACGGGCAAGGGGGCTGATTGATGTCTCTGAGGATCACCGCGTCGGCCACCTGGAAGACATTCTTCTTGAGGACGATCTTTATTCCTTTGCTGTGGGAACGGAGGCCTGCCTGAGCATCGCAGGCATTATCCAGTATATGCGTGAGGGGTATAACGGGGTGGTGAACGTGTATCCCTTCACATGCATGCCCAGCACGGTGACGTCATCTGTCGTCAAGCCCATCATGAACCGTATGAAAATGCCTTACCTCGATACCCCCTATGACGGGACGACTCAACCCGGCAGAGAAGCCGCCATAAGAACTTTCATGTATCAGGCAAGCCAGCACTTTCAACGACAAGGAAGGAAAGGCAAGAAACAATAATGGTTACAAAAATGCTGATCAACGCGGTAGAACCGGAAGAGTACCGGATTGCCTTCATCAAGGACGGCCTTCTGGACGGCTACCAGATAGAAACATCTACGAAAGAGCAGAAACTGGGAAATATATACAAGGGCGTTGTGGGACACATCGATCCGAGGCTTCAGGCGTGTTTCGTTGATTTCGGAGTCGACAAGAACGGGTTCCTGCCCGGCGATGAGATCCACCCCGAGTACTACCAGACCGGGGAAACCTATGATGACGATCAGGGTGTACCCCCCATAGAAAGGGTCCTCCGGAGGGAGCAGGAACTGCTGGTTCAGGTCACAAAGGAGATGCCTGGCCGGAAGGGGGCCCATTTGACCACCTTCCTGTCCCTGGCCGGTCGGTATGTCGTCCTTACACCCGGGCGTACGGCGAACGGGGTTTCCCGCAAAATCGAAGATGAGGAGGAGCGGCAGCGGTTGAAAACCATCATGGACCAGTTGAAGATGCCCGAAGAAATCGGATATATCGTGCGGACCATGGCGGTCGGGCAAAACAAGAGAGAGATTTCCAAAGATCTCAATCGGCTCCTGAGAATATGGAAAAACATGAAGGGCAGGGTGATGGACGCCCCTCCTCTTTCTTTGATCTACAAGGAGCAGGACCTATACCTGAGAACTTTACGAGACTATTACTCAAGTGATGTGTCTGAAATCCTGGTGGACGATAAGGAGACCTATTCCCGAATCAAGGAATATATGCGTATCCTCTCTCCCCGGGATCAGGGGAAGGTGAAATTATACAAAGACAAGGTGCCCATTTTTGATAAGTATGCCGTCGAAACACAGATTGAAAACATATACGGCAACGAAGTCCCCCTCAAATCAGGGGGATCAGTGGTCATCGATCCCACAGAGGCCCTCATTTCCATTGACGTCAACTCCGGCCGGGGAAAGACGGGAAAAGACAACGAGAGCATGATCTTCAAGACGAACCTGGAGGCGGCAATTGAGATCGCCAGGCAGCTCAGGTTGCGGGACATCGGGGGACTGGTGGTGATCGATTTTATCGATATGAGGGACAAAGACCACATACGGGAAGTGGAAAAGGTCCTGCGGGAAGAACTGAGAAAGGACCAGGCCAAGACCGACACCTCCCACATCTCCAAATTCGGCCTCATGGAACTCTCAAGACAGAGGCTGAGGCCATCCATTGAGTCCAAGAGCTATCAGACCTGCAGCTACTGCCACGGTAAGGGCCTCGTCATTTCCGTTGAATCGGCCGCCGTGTCTTTCCTGCGGCGGTTGTGGGTGCAGGCGTCCAAAGGCGGCGTGGTCCAGGTCAAAGGGACCCTTTCCCCCGAAGTGGCCGATTATCTCCAGAACAGAAAAAGGAGTGAGTTGACTGATCTGGAAAAACGCTACGGCGTGGCCATTATCCTGAAGAGTGATCCAATGCTCTCCCCGGGAGACGGAACCCTTGAGTTTGTGGAAGAAAAAGAAGTTGCGAAGACGGAATTAGACATTTAGT
>JBMNCO010000190.1:0-1627 GCA_049366815.1 Desulfatiglandales bacterium
GCGAGAGTCAAGACATCCGGAAAGTATCAGTACCTGCAAATTGTTGAAAACCGTCGCGAGGGACCTAAAACCCGCCAGCGCGTCGTGGCCACCATAGGCCGTCTGGATGAGATTCAAAAAAAGGGAGAGATTGAAAATCTGGTGCGATCCCTGTCCCGCTTTTCCGAAAAGACGCTGATGGTACTTTCCGGCAAGGGCGATGTGGATGCTGTGGCAGAAACGATCGGTCCCGCCTTGATCTTCGATCGCATTTGGAAAGAGACGGGGATCCGAGAGACCATTCACAACCGCCTCTCATCCCGGAAGTTCGCCTTTGACGTTGAGCGTGCCATTTTTCTTACAGTGCTGCACCGGCTCTTTGCTTCCGGTTCAGACAGAGAATGCGACCGCTGGCGCCGTGACTATCGCATCGACGGCGTGGACGGCATCTCGCTGCATCACCTGTATCGGGCCATGGCCTATCTTGGCGAAGAGGTTGAGGATCAGAAGGACCGGACGCCCTTTTCGCCGCGATGCACCAAGGATGCGATCGAGGAGGATCTGTTCCGGTTCCGCCGGGATCTCTTCACGAGTCTGGACCTGGTGTTTTTCGACACCACCTCGCTGTACTTTGAAGGCGGGGGTGGCGAGACGCTGGGCCAGTTGGGGCACAGCAAGGATCACCGTCCCGATCTGAAGCAGATGGTCGTTGGAATGATCATCGACAATCAGGGGTATCCGGTCTGTTGCGAGATGTGGCCGGGAAACACGGCGGACGTAAAGACCCTTGTCCCGGTGATCACGAGACTGCGCGAACGGTTCAACATCGGTCAGGTCTGCATCGTGGCGGATCGGGGAATGATCAGTTCCGACACGATGGCCAGTCTTGAGCGGGAAGACATCTTCTACATCCTTGGCGCCCGCATGAGACGGGTCAGGGAGATCAAGGAAGACGTTCTTTCCAGGGGCGGCCGTTACTGTGAAGTGCATCCCGAAGGATCGTCGAGCAGAGATCCCTCTCCCCTCAAGGTGAAGGAAGTACAGGTGGATGATCGACGCTACATCATTTGTCTGAATGAAAAACAGGCCCGCAAGGATGCCGCGGATCGCGAGGCGATCATTGCCGCGCTGGAAGAGAAACTCAAGGCAGATCCGAAATCGCTGGTGGGAAACAAGGGCTATCGCAGGTACCTGAAGATGAAGGGGCACAGCATCGCCATTAATCATGACAAAGTAAAAGACGAGGCCCGCTACGACGGGAAGTGGGTTCTGAAGACAAACACCACGCTGCCAACGGAGAAAGTGGCTCTCAAATACAAAGAGCTGTGGCAGGTTGAGCAGGTCTTTCGGGACATGAAGTCGATACTGGAAACCCGTCCTATCTACCATCAGGTCGATGAAACCATTCGAGGGCATGTCTTCTGCAGCTTTCTCGCGCTGGTTCTGCGTAAGGAACTGGATCGCCGGCTGGAGAAGGCCGGCCACTCTTTCGAGTGGACCGACATCAAGCAGGACCTGAATGCGCTTCAGGAGATCACCCTGGACGACAATGGGAAGAAGCTTTCCGTCCGCAGCCAATGCCTCGGCTGCTGCGGGAAGGTCTTTCAGGCTGTCGGCGTGGCGATGCCCCAGACGATACGAGAACTGA
>JBMNCO010000191.1:0-42139 GCA_049366815.1 Desulfatiglandales bacterium
TTGTCATAACCGCGGGGTTTGAACTCCACTCCTGCCTCCGGAGAAATAAATGGGGCTAAAAATATATAACTGTTTAGCCCTTCGATTTAGGTTGGTTAGGCTGCAGGCTAAAGGCTATGAGCAGTTTCCATCAAGAAATACATGATTTCTGGATGGTGCGGTCTGCTATCGGCATTCAGCACTCAGCAAAATGCCTTGTCTTTGGAAAGCTTTTGCTGATAGCTGATCGCTGAGGGCTGTTAGCGCGAATCCGGGAATGCTCATTTCCGGATGTGCATCAGCCGATTCAAACGCTCTGAGTTTCCTATGATCACACATGTTCCCTTCCTGCGACACCTCACAGCCTAAATGCCTAAAGCCTATCTGAGCAGTTACAAAGTTTCTGACCATCCCCTGTCATATTTTTGCGCGACTACAGGGTAAAGGGGACGCGGCCCCTATCGGTTCAGGGAGCAGAAGGACAAAAAAACAGGTCAGACCCAAGCGGGTATCGCTCGGTTTGAGCTGTGCGGGAGTATAGAAGGCGTGTCCCGGCTTGTCAAATATTTGATGAGGGATTTCTGCATCTGGGTGTGCCAAAGGGTCATGCATGAGGACGTTTCATGAGGGAAGGATTCCTTACGGTATTCGCGCGGCTTACCCGATTCTTTCCGGATGGCAGTAACAGTTGAAACGCTGATGTCTTGTGAAACCGACCACGGTCACGCCGGCCTTTTCTCCGGTATGGACCCCGGCCGATGTCGGGGCGGAAACAGAGGCGATGAGCGGTATGCCGACAATGGCGGCCTTATGAACCATGTCCGCGGGCAGACGGCCGGATACGGCAAGCCAGGTGGCTGAAAAGTCCAGACCCGTTTTCAGGCCGCCCCCGATAACCTTATCCACCGAGTTGTGCCTTCCGATGTCCTCGGCCGATACCAAGGGCCTGCCCTCCGGGGAGAAGAGAATCGCACAATGGGTGGCCCCGGTACAGTTGTAAAGAGGCATGTGGGATAGTTGTCGGACGCAATCGATCAATACCTTTACCGGGACCGAAAATTTTGCCTCCGCCTTCTTTTGAAAAAGGCGTGGATCTTTTTCCACGTCAATATTTTTGGTGCCGGTGGATTCGAGGAGGTTCAGGAAATCCTCCCCGATCCTCGCGTCCAATGCCCTCTCGATCAGGACATCGTCATCTTTGATGACGAGGGATGTGAGATCCTCGATTTTTTCTATGAGGCCCCGGGTCAACAAAAAACCAAGGACATACTCCTCAATCATGGAGGGGGAAAGTACGACCTGCAGAAAATCGCGACCGTCCAGGCGAATGGCCAGCCGGGATTCTCTGATCACAAGATCGTCCAGTTCCGTGCATCCGCCGCTTTCCGTATAACGGCGGATGTGTCTCGTCGTGGTCAAATCGGCCAAAGGTATCTCCTTTCCTCTCATGCCCCGGCAGGGCGTTATCTGCGGCAATGCCCCTCATCACTCCTCCCTGCGCCCTGAATGACACGTCCTCTGTTAAAGGGCGCGCATCCATTCGGGTCTGAGCCCGATCTCACCGCGCAAGGCGCTGTCTATCATGTCCAGGGCCTCCTGTTTACCCCTGGGGAGCCTGGCCTTGATGGGAAGGTAGTTGGAGGCATGGTTCGAGAAGAACAGGCCTCGGGTCAGATTGGTATGCGCGATCATTTCCCGCAATTCCTTGAGGAGTTCCTCCTCGGTGGGGACTTGGAATTCCCCCCTGCGGTATTCTTCATGGAGTTCAGTCCCGGGTTCGATCATGACCGTGAGCGCCCCGATGTAATGGGGATCCATTTCACTGAGGAGTCTGCCTGTGGCCCTGGCGTGTTTCAAGGAACCTTCGCGACCGGCGATACCGAGAAGGACCGTGACGGAGAGCTTTATGCCGGCCTCTTTGACCTTTCTCCCCATCTCGATGCAGGTCTCCGCCGTTGATCCCTTGCGGATCCTTTTTCTGACATCGTCGTCCCCTGTCTCCACTCCGAGATAGAGAATCCCCAGGCCGTTTTCTTTCAACGCCCGAAGTTGCTCGGCGGTCTTCATCTTGATCCCCTTGACATTGGCATAGGCCCCGACCCGCTTCACCCAGGGAAGGTGCTCTTTGATCCTGTCCAGAATCCACATGAGCCGTTTCTGGGGGATGATGAGGCAATCCCCATCCATGAGAAAAACCTTTTCCTGCCGTCTCATATGCTTTGAGGCAAAGAGGATGTCGCTCAGAATCGTATCATTGTCCTTGATCGCAAATCGCTTGTCTTTATAGGTCCCACAGAAGGTGCATTTGTTGTGGGAACACCCCAATGTGACCTGAAGCAGGATGCTGAAGGCCTCACTGGGTGGCCTGATGCAGAACCCTTCATAGTGCATGCCTTGACTTTCAATCGGAGATGCCATTGACCTGTTCACCGCCTTTTTGTGTCGTCGGATGCGATAGATCCGCATGAGTCCGAATCCATCGCGTTTTGAGTTTCAGGTGACTTTGAACCTCCCTGCAAGGCCTTTTCCCGACCTTTTACGGGCCGTCCATCTATCCTTGGTCCATGTCCCCTGCGGTCCCTATGCAAAAGAGAGTTTTTATCTATACACTATAAGTCAAGAAGGTGAAAAGTCAAACAGGCATGTCTTCGTGACGAGAGGGATCCTTGAGTGATGGGATGGGAAATGTCGTGGCAGGTCGATCCGGTGGTGCAACAAATGATTCTTGAATAAGAAGGCCTATTAGTATAAGTTCAATCCATCTGCTTTTCTCTGCAAAGGGGCCTAACACCAGGGATTGCAGCGTAATTCGCATACAAAGGACAAAGGAGAGTAATATGCCCCAAGTCACAGACGGTGTTTATTTTATTCCGGGTCAGGACGATTTCATCCCCGATTCCCATGTTTACCTGATCGGGAAACCGGATTCAGGAGATCTTTCGATGATCGATGCGGGTCTTATGGGAAAGGGTGCCTACAAGGTGAAGAGCATCCAGGATTTTGGGATCCCGCTGGAAGATGTCAAAAGGGTGATCATGAGTCATACCCATCTCGATCATATCGGGTGCCTGGGGGAAATCAAACAGACCATGCCCTGGGTGGAACTCTGGGTCCATGAATCCGAGGCCGATCCCCTGGAATCCGGTGATGAGAGGATTGTTCACGGCATGGAGATGTTCAGAGCCATGGTACAGGACCAATACCATGTCAAACCGGGGGATTTTACCTTTCGGGTCGACCGGAAGCTTCGGGATGCCGAGAGGTTGGAAATCGGCGGCATGGCCTGGGAGGTGCTCCACGTGCCCGGGCATTCCGCAGGGTCCATCGCCCTGTACGGTGCCGGAAAAAGGATACTCATCCCAGGAGATACGGTCTATGCAGACTATGCCATCGGGCGGTTTGATCTTCACAGCGCCAGTGGAACGGCCCTGAAGGAGTCTCTGGAACGGCTTGCAGGGTTGGACGTGGATCTCCTTCTGCCGGGACACAACCGAATCATGACGGGAGTGCCCGATGGATATATCACCGAAACGGTCAGGCAGTGGGGTCCCTACCTGGTCTGAAGACCCCGTGGCCGCACGGCAACAAAGAGACGGGTGACATTCAACACGGTGCAGCATGAAAGCGTGACAGCGCATTGTTTGTCGCCCTTTGCCTGCTGCATTTTTTGAGGAGAAGAACGATGCTCTTAATCGAAGATCTTAAGGTGGAACTGGCGGACAAAATGATCCTGAAACAGATCGATCTCGAGATTCAGCCGGGGGAGACCCACATCCTTTTTGGTCCCAACGGGTCAGGAAAGACCTCCCTGCTCATGACCATCATGGGCTACCCTCAATATAGGGTGGTTTCCGGAAAAATCATGTTTAAGGGAGAGGATATCACCCGTATGCCCATCAACGAACGGGCCGCAATGGGTATCGGCATGTCCTACCAGCGCCCCCCGACCATCAACGGACTCAAGACCCGGCAGATGGTCCGAATTTGTGGCAAAGAGAATGTGGACGAAGAGGCCCTGGCCGAAAGGGTCAATTTCCGGGATTTCCTGGAACGGGATGTGAATGCGGGATTTTCAGGTGGTGAGATCAAGCGGTCCGAACTCCTCCAACTGATGGCCCAGGATCCGGATCTGATGCTTTTTGATGAACCCGAATCCGGTGTCGATATGGAGAATATTTCACTGGTGGGAAAGGCCATCGCATCCCTGCTGCAAAAGGATATCATACCGAACCACGTCAAAACCATGTTGCAGAAGAAACGCGAAAGGACCAAGATGGGTCTGATCATCACCCATACCGGATACATCCTGGACTATGTGAACGCAGACAAAGGTCAGGTGCTCTTTGACGGGAGGCTGAGTTGTGTGAGCAACCCCCGGGAGATCTTGAGTTGCGTGGGTGAGTCGGGATATGAGGAGTGCGTGAGATGCATAACAGAAATGAACTGAAAGAAAGAGCGCTGCAGGCGAAAGACAAGAAGGCCGACATCGGCACGGACGTGAATCTGGGTGAATTCGATTCGGCACCCGTCCCCCATTCCTATATGGCGGACGAAGACCTTTGCGCCATGCCCCGGGAGGAACAGCAACATCTCATCATGGCCGGTCTGGATGTCACCAAAAAGGGCAGGGGGGGGACCTTCTTCCAAAAGGATACGGCCGTGATCCACTGCCATGCCCAACAGGAGGGTATCGAGGTTGTTCCCATCCAAAAGGCCCTGGAGGAATATGACTGGATCAGGGATTATTACTGGAAGCTGGCGACCGTAGATACGGACAAGTATACGGCGGCCGCGGAACTGGGTCTGCATGACGGGTATGTGATCAGGGCCCTGCCCGGAAGCAGATCCGTATATCCGATCCAGGCCTGCCTCTACCTGGACAAGGAGGGGCTCCAGCAGAACGTCCACAATATCATCATCGCCGAAGAGGATTCGGAACTCCATGTGATTACGGGCTGTGCCACGTCTCCCCATATGCGAAGGGGACTGCATGTCGGGGTCTCGGAATTTTACATCAAGAAGAACGCCAAGATGAGCTTCACCATGATTCACAACTGGGCCGAGGATATGGTGGTCCGTCCCCGATCCGTGGCCCGGGTGGAGGAGGGCGGGCTTTTCCTCAACAACTACATCTCCATGAAACCCGTCCGTTCGGTCCAGATGTATCCCACCACCTACCTGGTGGGGGAGGATGCCGTGGCGCGTTTCTACAGCATCATTGTCGGCAGTCCTGGCTCGGAACTGGACCTTGGGGGCAGGATATACCTCCAGAACAAGGGTAACCGGGCCGAGATTATCGCCAGGACCATCAGTAACGGCGGGAGGATCATCAACCGCGGCCACCTCATCGGTGAGGTCCCGGAGATCAAGGCACACCTGGAGTGCCGGGGGCTGCTTCTAAACGGCGGCCTGATTCACGCCATACCGGAGCTGGAAGGTCATGTGGACGGCGTGGAGATGTCCCATGAGGCGGCCGTCGGTAAGATCGCTCAAGAGGAAATCGCCTATCTCATGAGCCGAGGCCTGAGCGAGGACGAGGCCACGGCCACGATCGTCAGGGGCTTCCTGAGTGTGGATATCCCCGGGTTGCCGCCGCAACTCCAGGCGGAGATCGATAGGGCCGTTGAGGAAAGCGATAAGGATATGATGTGAGCCCTGCAAAAAAATCTCATCACGGGGGATCCTCAACCTGTCCGCCGGGCCGCGATTTTTTTACAGGGGGATATCGGGCACAATCCTGCCCCATCTTTGTCATTGTACCTGAGATTGTTTGATAGTTTGTATGAGTTCAGGCGTTTGAAAGAGGCCGGCAATTTGGGCCATGGTCCCTCCGTAATGGGATAATTTTCGAAAGCCCAAAGTGTTACGATATGTTAAGGTTGGACTCCTATCCCTGCGGGATCAGGCGGAGGCGGGCCGGGATGTCCCATTTTTCCATGAGTCTTGCCGCGCCCGGAGGGACCAGCGCTTCCCAGGGCTCTCCATCGGCCATGCGCCTTCGAATATCAGACGCCCTCAATCCCTTCCGCTCGGCGGGCCTTCTCCAGAGTATCTCGGTCCGGAGCCCGAGGGATTCAAATTTTGCGAGCTTTCTTTCGCCCCAGGAGTCGTAGATAGTCAGAAAGAATACGGCGTCCATGGGAACGTAGTACCGGTAGAGTTCCGGGAAATTGATGGGAAAGGGAACGACCGAGAAATCGTCGGAGGATAGTCCCTCGTCTCTCAAGACCGTTCGAATCAAGGCATAACGCTCAAAATAGGTGAGGGGATTGGATGAAGGGCGACTGCGTTCAGGGTCCGAGGGATCGTCCCGGGTCAGGGAAGGATCGGGGTTCGTGATTCCGATGATCAGGTGACGACAGGCGGCCTTCCCTGCCATGAGGTACTTGAGGTGATCGTTATGCATCACCTGAAAACGACCGTGAATGACTCCCTGCTCATGCATGGCAGGATATCCCCCCGGGTAATGAAACACCTCGTTGACCTTGACGAACCAAGCAGATACATTGGTTTTGCCCGAAGAAGACTATTATCAACGACGTGAAGTTACATGATGACACAAGGGCGGCTTTCACTCAAGTGCGAAGAAGACGCCCGAAAACCGCGGCGGATCTCGGAAAATGGGCACTGAAGATGGCTGCGCACTTTTGGATACACATGCCGGCCATGAAGCAGCATCACTGATATCACATTGATAAAATTATGAATTGACACCCAGTGACCCTTTTATTATAGTCCCCGAAAATATTGACCACATAAGAGGAATATTTTTTGAGCCTTCCTTCAGGGTCGTCTTTTTCGTCCGGTCATACGGCATTGTTACATTCATAAGGATATCACCCATGAGAATCATTATCGGGTCGGATCATGCCGGATTCGATCTCAAGGAGATTTGCCGGGAGTTTTTGGAGAATTCCCCCAATTATCAGTTGACGGATGCAGGCGTCTTCAGCCGGGAATCGGCGGATTATCCGAAGATCGCCCACAGGGTGGCCCGTTCGGTGGCCGAAGGGGAGTACGACAGGGGACTATTGATCTGCGGGTCGGGGATCGGCATGTCTATCGTGGCCAACCGTTACAGGGGCGTACGTGCGGCGCTTTGCCATAACGTCTATCTGGCGCGCATGAGCCGTCTTCACAACGACGCCAATATCCTGGTCATGGGGGGGCGTGTCAATGGACCCGGCATCGCGACGGAAATGCTGAAAACATTTTTGGAAACGGAATTTGAAGGGGGCCGCCACAAATCAAGACTGGATCAGATCGATGGGTGAGGGGAACGTGTTTATGGAATTGAAATTGAATCAAGTCGATCCGGAAGTCGCGAGGGCCATCAGCGACGAGATCGAGCGTGAAAAGAACAGCCTGGTCATGATTGCCTCTGAAAACTATGTCTCTCGGGCCGTAATAGAGGCCCATGCCAATGTCATGACGAACAAGTATGCGGAAGGGTATCCCAGAAAAAGATACTATGGCGGGTGTGAATTCGTCGACGTCGCCGAAAAGTTGGCGGTTGACAGGGTGAAGACGCTCTATTCCGCGGAATACGCCAATGTCCAGCCCCATTCGGGTTCGCAGGCCAACATGGCGGTCTACCTCTCCTTCCTGAAACCCGGAGACACGATTTTGGGCATGAACCTGTCACACGGAGGACATTTGACCCATGGGAGTCCGGTGAATTTTTCCGGGCGTCTCTTTCAGGCCCGGGCCTACGGCCTGAATCCGGAAAAAGGGACCATCGACTATGGGCGGGTCCGGGAAATGGCTCGTGAACACCGGCCAAAGCTCATTGTTGCAGGTGCCAGTGCCTATCCACGCATCATTGATTTCCATAAGTTCAAAGAGATCGCCCAGGAGGTAGGGGCCTATCTCATGGTCGATATGGCCCACATCGCGGGATTGGTGGCGGCGAATCTTCATCCTTCTCCCGTGGGCCTTGCTGATTTCGTCACTTCAACGACCCACAAGACCCTGAGAGGCCCGAGAGGCGGGTTCATCCTTTCAGAGGAAAGACACGGGGAAATCCTTGACAAGGGCGTATTCCCGGGCATTCAGGGCGGTCCCCTGATGCATATTATCGCGGCCAAGGCCGTGGCCTTCGGTGAGGCCCAGACCCAGGGCTTCAGGGATTACCAGCGCCAGATCATCGCAAATGCCAAGGTCCTGGCCGAGGTCTTCAACGGCTTCGGCTATGATCTGGTTTCAGGCGGAACGGATAATCACCTGATCCTGATCGATCTGACCGAAAAAGGCCTGTCCGGTCTTGATGCGGAAGTGGCCCTCGGTCAGGCCGGGATCGCAGTGAACAAGAATGCGGTGCCCTTTGACAAGAGGGGCCCCAGGGTGACGAGCGGCTTGAGGCTGGGGACCCCGGCCCTCACGACCCGGGGCATGAAGGAAGACGAGATGCGTCTGATCGCCGGTCTGATCAGGGAGGTCCTGGAAAACCCCGCAGATGAAAAGACGCTCCAGGGTGTCCGAGGACAGGTTCTTGAGCTTTGCCGTGCATTTCCGATTTACGAATTCCTGCACTGAAAGTGAGGCTTTCAGAGAAAGGTTGACCCTTTGCCGAGACCCGATTGGCCGGAATACTTCATGGGCATTACAAGGATGGTAGCGAGGCGATCCACCTGCCTGCGGCGCAAGGTCGGCGCGATCCTCGTCAAGGATAAACGCATCCTCGCCACGGGTTATAACGGCGCGCCTTCCGGGTTGAAGCACTGTGAAGAGGTCGGTTGTCTGAGGGAGACTTCTTCGGTCCCTTCGGGGCACCGCCACGAATTGTGCCGGGCACTGCACGCGGAACAGAACGCCATTGTGCAGGCGGCCTGCCACGGTATCCCCATCAACGGCGCCACACTTTACTGCAGCAATAAGCCGTGCGTGATATGTGCCAAAATGATTATCAACGCGGGAATCCTCAAGGTCTATTACGAGGAGGACTACGATGATCCGCTGGCGGACCAGATGATGGCCGAGGCCGATATCGCATTGGAAAGGTTATGCATATGAGATGCCCCTATTGTACGAAGATCGATAATAAAGTGATTGACTCCCGCCTGAGCAAGGACGGCAGAACGATCAGGAGACGCAGGGAATGTATCGATTGCGGAAGACGGTTCACCACCTATGAAAAGCTGGAAGAAGTGCTCCCCATGGTCATCAAGAAAGACGGCCGGCGGGAACCCTTTAACAGGGACAAGATCACGGAGGGGATCAAGAAGGCCTGTCAGAAAAGACCCGTGAGCGTCACGAAAATCGAGGATTTCGTGGATTCCCTGGAGGTGCACTTTCAGGAACTGGGGAAGAAGGAGATCGAGAGCAAGGAAGTCGGGGAAATGGTCATCAACAGCCTCAAGGAATGGGACGAAGTGGCCTATGTCCGTTTCGCATCGGTTTACCGACAGTTCAGAGACATCAGTGAATTCATGGAGGAACTCGAGGGGATCTTGAGGGCCAGAAAAGAGGAGTCCTTATGATGCCTTGGCGGTGATTCGCGGCCTTAAGGGTGTGGTTTTCAGCGTGGTGAAGTGTTACCATGTTTTTAGGGGTCTCCGGTTTGGTGGATTCCAATCGGCCCGGATGGAGACAAGGTGAAGGCGGGTTTGATCAATCAGGACGAAAGATTCATGAAAGAGGCCCTGAGGCTGGCCAAGAAGGGCCTGGGGCGCACCTCGCCGAATCCGGCCGTCGGGGCGGTGGTCGTTCGTGATGGAAAGGTCGTTGCCGGTGGCTACCACAAAAGGGCAGGCGGCGCCCATGCAGAGGTCGAGGCCCTGAATGGACTCGATGGCCGGGCCCATGAACGGGACGTCCTCTACGTCACCCTCGAACCCTGCAATCACCAGGGCCGGACGCCCCCCTGTACCGAGGCGATTCTCAAGAGAGGTATAAAAAAGGTTGTCGTCGGCATGAAGGACCCCAACCCGGGTGTGGCCGGAGGAGGGTGTGACTTTTTGCGCCGACAGGGCGTGGAGGTGCGCGAAGGGACCCTGGAGACGGAGTGCCGGCGGTTGAATGAGGCCTTTATCAAGTATGTCACCACGGGGCGGCCTTTCGTGACGGCCAAGTCCGCCCTCACCCTGGACGGATGGACGGCGACCGCCACGGGTCATGCCAGGTGGGTCACCAATGAAAGGTCCCGCCGCTTTGTCCACGGCCTGAGAGATCGGGTGGATGGGTTGATGGTGGGCGTAGGCACGGTCCTGGCCGATGATCCGGCCCTGAATACGCGCCTTGGTGCCCGGAAAGGGAAAGATCCGGCCCGCATCATTGTGGATACGCACCTGCGCATACCTGCGAATGCCAGGGTCATGAACCTCGACTCGATCTCCCCCACAATCCTTGTCCTAGGGGAAGATGTGCCGTCGGACCGCATCGGGGCGTTAAAAGGGCAGGGCGCCGTTCCTTTGATCTGTCCGGTCAAGAATGGGCGCATCGATCTTGCCGCCATGATGGATGAACTCGGAAAGATGTCCATAACCTCCCTTCTTGTGGAAGGGGGCGCCGCCCTCATGGGATCGCTCATCCGGGAGGGTCATGTGGATAAATTCTATATTTTCATGGCGCCGAAACTGCTGGTTGGAGATGACGGTGTGCCCATGGTGTCAGGTCCGGGACCCGAAAGGATGGATCAATCCCTGAACCTGAAGGCGTTGCGGCTGAGGCGGTTCGGGGACGATATTCTCATAAGGGGTTATCCTGATGTTCACGGGACTCGTTGAAGGTTTGGGGATTGTAAGGGCACTGGAACGCATCGGTGAGGACGTGCGTATCACCGTTATGCCCCGTTTCGACTTTCTGGACTGCCGCGTAGGAGACAGTGTATCCGTGAACGGCGCCTGTTTGACCGTAACCTCCACGGGGGGGGGCGCCTTCAGTGCGGATATTTCGGTGGAATCCCTTTCCCGCACCACACTCGGTCGGTTGAGGGCCGGGGACGAGGTGAATCTGGAACGGGCACTCCGTTTGACGGACCGGCTGGGGGGGCACCTCGTTTCCGGTCACGTGGACGGCATGGGAAAGCTCCTCGCGAGAGAACAGGAACAGCGTTCCTGGCGATTGAGGATCGGCATTGACAAAACCATCTCAAGGTATACCATTGACAAGGGTTCTGTCGCGGTGGACGGGGTCAGCCTGACCATAAACCGTTGCAACCAAACCTCCTTTGAGGTTAATATTATCCCACAGACCGGGCGGGAGACCACGCTCTTAAAAAAGAAGGTGGGAGATCTCGTCAATATTGAGACCGATTTGCTCGGGAAATATGTGGAGAAATTTTTTCTTGATGAGAAGCAATCCCGCGATGAAGGGAAAAAATCCGAAATCGATATGGAGATGCTTCTGAAGCATGGATTTGGCGACTAGCCGGGTTCCAAACTAATTTGTGGACGGATACGATACAAGATGCCAATAACAAAAATAAAAGATGTTTTAGAAGAACTGAGACAGGGAAGGCCTATCATCCTTGTGGATGATGAAGACAGGGAAAACGAAGGCGACCTGACTATGGCCGCTGAAAAGATCACACCTGAGGCCGTTAATTTTATGGCGACCTATGGGCGGGGGCTCATTTGTCTGTCCCTGGCCCCGGAAATTGTAGACAGGCTCAAACTGCCTCTGATGGTTCATGATAATCGCTCCCCTTTCAAGACCGCCTTTACGGTATCTATCGAGGCACGGGAAGGGGTTACGACGGGGATTTCCGCTGCGGACAGGGCGCATACCATCCTGACGGCCGTGGCGGATGACGCGCGGCCGGAGGACTTGATCCAGCCCGGGCATGTATTTCCTCTGAGGGCACGCAGGGGTGGTGTCCTTTTCCGGACCGGTCAGACCGAGGGATCGGTTGATCTGGCCCGGTTGGCGGGCCTGAAACCGGCAGGGGTGATCTGTGAGATCATGAATGACGACGGTACCATGGCCCGCATGCCCGATCTGGAGAAGTTCGCCAAGAAACACGGGCTGAAGATTGCTACGGTGGCCGATATCATTGCCTACAGGATGAGGACCGAATCCTTTGTTCACAAGTTCGCTGAGACCAGTTTGCCCACGGCCTACGGCGAATTTAAGGCCATAGCCTTTGTGAACGATATTGACGATCATGAACATCTGGCCCTGGTCAAGGGAACGATTGATCCGGAAAAGGAGGTCCTTGTCCGGGTCCACTCCCAGTGCCTCACGGGCGATGTGTTCGGTTCCTATCGTTGTGACTGCGGAACGCAACTCCAAACGGCCATGCAGATGGTGCAGGAGGAGGGACTCGGGGTTATCCTCTATATGCAGCAGGAGGGCAGGGGCATCGGACTGGCCAATAAAATCAAGGCCTACGCCCTTCAGGAAAACGGCAGGGACACGGTTGAGGCCAATGAGGACCTGGGTTTTGAGGCTGACCTTCGGGACTATGGGGTGGGGGCACAGATCCTGGCCGCCCTGGGGGTCAAAAAGATGAGGATCCTGACCAACAATCCCAAGAAGATCGTCGGTCTTGAGGGTTACGGCCTGGAGGTCACGGGGAGGGTGCCCATAGAGATCGAACCGAGGCCGGAAAATATTCGCTACCTCACGACAAAATGTGAAAAGCTGGGGCATTTGTTGCATTTGAAAGATTAAGTCCTGCTTATGAATCAACGTCAGGATGCGCATCCGCTTGCACATCGGAGGCCGGAGAGAGAAGCTCCGCCTCCCGGAAAGAAGGGTGCGTCATTTTTACCGGCTGTGACGGATACCGGACAAATCTAAATTTTGATGTGGAAACTGAGATTGCGCCCGGATTCATTTTCAGACGGGCGTGAACCAAGGAGGGGACATCCCAATGCCCAAGACATTTGAAGGGAAGATATCGGCGGAAGGCTTTCGTTTTGCCATCATCGTCAGTAGATTCAACGATTTCATCAGTTCGAAGTTGGCCGAGGGTGCCATGGACGCCTTGAAACGTCATGGAGGCAAAGACGAACAGATTTCGCTTGTCAAGGTGCCCGGGGCCTTTGAGATACCCCTTGCGGCCAAACGACTCGCCGAGAACGGTGCGTATCACGCCATTATCTGCCTCGGTGCGGTGATCAGGGGATCTACGCCCCACTTTGATTATGTGGCCGCTGAGGTATCCAAGGGAATCGCCGTCGTCGCCCTTGAGAGCAAGATCCCCGTCACGTTCGGAGTCTTGACGACCGACAACCTGGAACAGGCCATTGAGAGGGCGGGCACCAAGTCGGGAAACAAGGGGTGGGATGCCGCCATGGCCGCCATGGAAATGGTGAACCTTTTTGCGGAACTGGATTAATCCGGCTCGAAAATGCTCCCCCGCTTGGAGGTTCTTGTGTCAGCGGGGTACTTGACGTAGATTCAGCACCCCTGGATGGTAACGCTCCGGGGGGAGAAAAGCGGAAGTTGGATTCTCTGGCGCAGGGTCCGCGTAGTTTTCAATATACCATGAAGGCAATGGGAAAAAGACGTCGAGCCAGGGAACTGGCCATTCAGGTTCTTTTTCATATGGAGTACAATTCCGGCGATCCGGAGGATTGTTTTCAGCTTGTCTGTGACAACTTCGATCCGCCGGAGGATATCAGACCCTTTTCCAGGGAACTGGTCCTGGGTGTCTGCGGACACAGAGATGAACTGGACCGATTGATCAGCGGGTCATCGAAAAATTGGCGCCTTAAGAGGATGTCCTATGTGGACAGGAACATACTCAGGATAGGGGTATTCGAGATCCTTTTCATGAAGGATATCCCACCCAAGGTATCCATTGATGAGGCCGTTGAACTGGGAAAAATATTCGGGAGAGAGGAATCCGGGTCCTTTATCAACGGAATTCTCGACCATGTGTTCAATAGCCTTGAGGATCGGGATACACGGGAAAAGGCGCCCTGAATCTCACCTGTCCAAGCAAGATGGATTGCCGCTCCGAGCAGAGACCGGTATGTTTCATTCGCTGTGCTCCCTGCGGCGTCCACAGCTTCGCTCGCTGCGGGATGCCGGCCCCTCATCCGTCCTGATTCAGGACCAACCCATGCCCGCTTCGGGAAAATACCGCCCCTGCTTTCCGCTGCTCCAACGACAACCTGAATGTAAATATGGCCGCTTTACATCGGCGAATCCATGATGTAAATGGTACCCGAAGTTGGAAATGGGCCTGTTTTGGAAACCAACGGCCTCGAATATCGACTCGCTCTAAAAGACCGGGACATCGCGGACGAGAGGGGAATGTCTCCCGGGCGGGGGATCCCCGGAACTCAATCATGACAAGGTAATGGCAAGATATGAAATATCATCCTCAAGAAATTGAAGAGAAATGGCAGGCATACTGGGAAGAAAAAGGGCTTTTCAAGGTTGAAGAAGACCCGGAAAAGAAGAAATATTATCTCCTCGAAATGTTCCCCTACCCCTCGGGCAGGATCCACATGGGGCATGTCAGGAATTATACGATTGGAGATGTTGTGGCCCGTTATCAGCGCATGAAGGGCATGAACGTCCTTCATCCCATGGGATGGGATGCCTTCGGGCTCCCCGCTGAAAATGCCGCCCTTGAGAACGCGACCCACCCCGCAAAATGGACCTATGATAATATCGAAACGATGAAGGCCCAGTTGAAGAGGATGGGTTTCAGTTACGATTGGGACCGGGAACTCGCGACCTGCGATCCGGCCTACTATCGCTGGGAGCAGTTGATTTTCCTCAAAATGTTCGAAAAGGGCCTGGCCTATAAGAAGCGGACCTACGTCAACTGGTGTGAGGCCTGCCAGACGGTCCTGGCCAAAGAGCAGGTGGAAAACGGTTGCTGTTGGCGTCACCCCGACCAGGAGGTCACCCTCAAAGAAATGGACAGTTGGTATTTCAAGATCACCGATTATGCCGATGACATCCTGGAATACTGCGACAAGTTGACGGGTTGGCCCGAGAGGGTCCTCACCATGCAGAAGAACTGGATCGGAAAGAGTTACGGGGCCATCATTCGTTTTCCCGTGGTGGGTTCCGACGACCTGATCGAGGTCTACACGACAAGGCAGGATACGGTTTTCGGAGCCACTTTTCTGTGCTTTGCGCCGGAGCACCCCATGCTCAAGGACATGGTCAAAGGACTGCCCGAGGAACAGGCGGTCCTGGACTTCATAGAGCGGACCCTGAAGGTGGACAATTACATTCGTACAGCGGATTTTACAGTCAAGGAGGGTGTGTTTACCGGCAGGTATTGTCTCAATCCGGTCACGAATGAGGAGATACCCATCTATGTGGCCAATTTCGTCCTCTTTGATTATGGTACCGGGGCGATCATGGCCGTGCCGACCCACGATCAGCGGGACTTTGAGTTTGCCGAAAAATACGGTCTGCGACTGCGCGTGGTCATCAAGCCTTTGGACAGGGACCTGAAGGAAGAGGCCATGACTGAGGCCTATGAGGAAGAGGGTATCCTCGTAAATTCCGGACCGTTCGACGGTCAGCGGAACCTGGCCGCACTGGACAACATTGCGCAATACCTGGAGGCCGGGGGCATGGGGCACAAGACCGTAAACTATCGCTTGCGGGACTGGAACATCTCCCGACAGCGTTACTGGGGGGCGCCCATTCCCATTATCTACTGCGAAAAATGCGGGACCGTGCCGGTCCCGGAGGAAGACCTGCCCGTGGCCCTCCCCCTTGATCTGCAAATGAGACCCAATGGGGGATCCCCGCTTCCCCATTCCCCCTCCTTTTATGAAACCACTTGCCCCAGATGTCATGGAAAGGCGAGGCGTGAGACGGACACCATGGATACCTTTGTGGAGTCATCCTGGTATTTTGATCGCTATGCCTGCCCGGGATACGACGAAGGTCCCCTGGATCCTGAGAGAGTGGATTACTGGATGCCTGTGGATCAGTATATCGGCGGGATCGAACATGCCATCCTGCATCTCCTCTACTCTCGCTTCTATACAAGGGTCCTGAAGGATTTCGGGCATATGAAGATCAAGGAACCCTTCACCAACCTGCTGACCCAGGGCATGGTGTGTAAGGAAACTCAGGAATGCCCGGAACACGGGTATCTCTTCCCCTACGAGGTAGTGGATAACCGCTGTGTGCACTGTCAGGCTGAGGTCGTCAACGGAAATACGGTCAAGATGTCCAAGTCCAAGAAGAACGTTGTGGACCCCAACGTACTGATCGAGCAGTACGGGGCCGATACCGTCCGCATGTTCTGCCTTTTCGCCTCACCGCCGGAGAGGGATCTGGAATGGAGCGACCAGGGTGTGGAAGGTTCCTATCGTTTTTTGAACAGGGTATGGCGGTTGGTGGATGAAAACCTTGCATCCATGTTGCGTGGCCCTGTTTATCAGGGCAAGGAGCCTCTGGGCCAAGACCTGAAAAACCTTCACAGAAAGACCCATCAGACCATAAAAAAGGTGACCGCTGACATCGAAGACCGGTTTCACTTCAATACGGCCGTCAGCGCCGTTATGGAACTGGTCAACGAGGTCAATAGGGTCCTGGGCACGGAACAGGATAAAAATGCGCTTTTCTGGGCGGTTGTGCGGGAGGCCGTTGAGACCGCCGTGGCCCTGCTTTCTCCCGTGGTCCCGCACATTACAGAGGAGCTCTGGCGCATGCTGGGCCACGGCGAGAGCCTGTTGGAGGTCAGCTGGCCTATCTATGGTGAAGAGGCCCTGGAGGTGGAAAAACTCCTCATCGTGGTGCAGGTCAACGGAAAGGTACGAAGCAAGATCGAGGTGCCGGCGTCCTTTGAAGACAAGGAGATTGAGGCCGAAGCCCTCAATGACGAAAGGGTGCAGCGATTCATCGGTGACAAGCCGATCAGGAAGGTGATCGTGGTCAAGAAAAAACTGGTGAATATTGTGATATGAGTTACACACGCCTCATTCCAGGATCCCGGCCTGCCGGCCTGTTGCTCGTCTTGTGCTGCCTTTTTGCGGGATGCGGTTATCAATTCGGGGTAAAGGACGGCAGGGGGGATACCGGGTTCCGGAGCCTTGCCATTCCCTTGATCGAGAGCACCTCATCGACCCTGGGTTTCGAGGCCGATTTCTCCAGGATTTTCAGGGGAGAATTCATCAGCCATGCCAACATCCCCCTGGTCCCTGTTGAAAAGGCCCAGGTGATCCTGTCGGGAACCATTTATAAAATTGAAGCAGACCCCCTGGGTTATGACTCCCGGGAGGTGCTTGTCGGGGGTCACACCACGACCTACACCCTTACCGACAGCCGTCGATTGATTATCAGACTGGATATGAGACTCACGGAAAGGGACACGGGGAAAATCATCTGGCGAGACAAGGATATGGTGGAGAAGGCCCGTTACAAAGTCAGCAATGATCCCTTGGAGACCCGCTACCATCAAAAGAAGGCCCTTGAGACGATAGCCTCATTGCTCGCAAAGAGGGCCTACCTGAAGACCATGGAAAGATTCTGATGCCGGAAGAGTTGCATCCAGAGGATGTCCTTGAATCACTTGACAAGGGGCGGCTTGCCCCTTTTTATCTTTTTTACGGACCGGGTGAATTCAGGTTGGAGAAGGTCCTGGACACGATCAAGGAGAGGTATCTCCCGGAGTCGGCCAGAGACCTCAATCTTGAGATTTTTTACGGAGATGAGGTCGAACCCCGGGACCTTATCTGCCGGGCCGGGTCTCTGCCATTCCTGGCCTCAAACCGCCTCATCATCGTGAGAAGGACCGAGAATTTCCGGGCCGAGGCCCTGGAACGATTTCTTCCCTATTTTGAAGATCCCGCCGAGACAACCTGCCTCATTTTCGTCTCCTCCAAGACGGACTTTAAGAAAAGATTCTACAAGAAGATAAAATCATTGGGGCATGCGGTGAATTTCGAGGCACTGAGAGAAAACCAGGTCTTGCCCTGGATCCGCAGCGCCGCCGGGGAGATGGGACTCAAGATCGATAGCAAGGCCTGTGCCCATCTGCAGCAGATCGTGGGGAACAACCTGCGGGAGCTTCATGGGGAGTTGGAGAAAATCCATCTCAGATACGGCGAGGGCCCGGTGCGTTTGGAGCAGGTCAAGGAACTCGTGATCCACAGCCGGATGTATACGATATTTGAGCTCATGAAGGTGTTTTCCGTCCGGAATTGTGCGGCGTCGCTGGATGTCCTCAACAGGTTTCTTGAAGAGGAGGACAAAAAGGCCGGACCCCTGCGCCTTATCGGGATGCTGAACAGGCAGATCCGGCTTTTGTGGCAGAGCAAGATGATCCTGAACAAAGGGGGAGGGGCAAAAGAAGTAGCCGAAAAGCTGGCCCTGCCCTTTTTTTCGGCCCGGGAGTTTGTTGATCAGACCAGGCACTGGTCAGAAAGGGAACTCGAAAAGGGGCTCCAGTTGCTCTATGAGGCGGACGCAAGACTCAAATCAGGCTCTCGGCCCAAGCCGGCGCTTGAAAACCTGATTGTGTCGTTGTGCCGATAAAGGGTCTAAGCTGAGGGCAACTGATTGACCAGTCGAGCCAGGCGGGCTATCTTGCGGGAGGCGTTTTTCCTGTGAATAATCCCCTTCGATGCGGTCTTCTGAATGGTCGAAACGGCCCTGACAAGGCTTTCTCTGGCCTCCTCGGCCGTGTTATCCGCCACAGCCGCCCTGACTTGCTTGACGGCGTTCTTTACGCGGGTCTTGTAGGCCATGTTCCTGAGTCTTTTGACTTTATCCTGTCGAGCCCTTTTGAGGGCTGATTTGTGGTTTGCCAAAGCGACATCTCCTTTTGCAGAAAATGATTGATAGTAAAACAGATTACATAAAGAAATATAACGAGAATGTCAATATAAAATCAAGGTTAAAATGATGTCGAGAATGGGGCGGCTCCGGAAAGATAATCGAGCCGGGTGCCAAGACATATCGGGCGGGCCGAGGCAGTGAACAGTCAGGATATCCGTAAATCAGAGAACAAGAGTGTCAGTGAGGCAGCGGGCGTCGTCGGTTTTTACACCCTTCTCAGCCGTATTCTCGGGTTGGTGCGGGATATGGTTTTTGCCGGATATTTCGGGTCCGGCCTGGCGGCGGATGCCTTTTTCGTGGCCTTCAGAATCCCCAACCTCCTCAGGCGACTCTTTGCAGAAGGGTCCCTGACCATTGCCTTTATTCCGGTCTTTACAGAATACCTGAGCCGCAAAACGAGGGAGGACGCCTTCCTGCTGGCCAGGGCCGTGCTCAGCCTTCTCGCCGTAATCCTGGCGGTGGTCAGCCTCCTCGGAATCTTCTTGGCCCCATGGATAGTCAGGATACAGGCCTTCGGCTGGGGTGGCGGAGGAACAAAATACGAACTCACCGTCCTCCTCACCCGTATCATGTTCCCATACATCTTCATGATAAGCATTGTGGCGCTTTTCATGGGGATACTCAATACCCTGCGGCACTTTGCGGCGCCTGCGGCCGCCCCCGTCTTTCTCAATGTCGGGATCATCGGCGCCACCCTGTGGCTCTCCCCCCATTTCCCTGAGCCCATCGTGGGTGTGGCTGTCGGGGTCCTGATAGGGGGGATGATGCAACTGGTGCTCCAGATCCCCTGGATCGTCAAAAAGGGGATGTCCGTTGTCCCCTGCTGGATGCCGGGACACCCTGCCGTCAAGCGGATCGGTCTTCTCATGGTGCCGGCCGTTTTCGGCTCCGCCGTGTACCAGTTGAACCAGTTCATTGGAACACTGCTGGCTACGTTCCTCCCCGAAGGGAGCGTCTCCTGTCTCTATTATGCAGACCGTCTCGTGGAGTTCCCTCTGGGTGTGTTCGCCATTGCCATAAGCACCGCTGTCCTGCCGTCCCTTTCCAAGCAGGCAACCGAGATGGACACCGCGGGATTCGCCGATACACTCGGGCACGCCATCCGGCTGGTCTTTTTTGTGACGATTCCCTCCATGGCGGGTCTGATCGCCCTGGGCAGACCCATCGTGCAGGTCTTCTTTGAGCGGGGCGCCTTCAGCAGCCTGTCCACCGCCATGACCCTGACGGCGCTCTTCTACTACACCCTCGGACTCTGGGCCTTCTCGGCCAACAGGGTCATGGTTTCCGCCTTCTACGCCGTTCAGGATACAAAGACCCCGGTCAAAATGGCCACCGTCGCCGTATGTGCCAATCTCCTGTTCAGCCTGCTGCTGATGGGGCCCCTCAAGCACGGTGGTCTGGCCCTCGCCCTTTCCCTGTCCTCGACACTCCAGTTTTTCCTCCTCCTGTACCTCCTCTACCTCAGGGTCTCCGCGTTGTCCTTTCGGCCGATCCTGACATCGGCCGCCAAGAGTCTCTTCGCCTCCGTGATCATGGGGGTGTGCATCCACACCCTCTACGGGAAATGGATGAACGTTGATCCGGCGGCGGGTCTCTGGGATCTGGGTTTCAGACTGGCCATGCTCGTTTCGGTGGGCGTGCTGATTTACTTTCCCTTGGCCAGGGTTCTTAGGTGTCCTGAATCCGCGGCGGTCCTCGACATCCTAAGGCCTCTTCTGAGGCGATTCCGGAAGAGGTAGCTTCTCTTTCTTCTCCGATCGGCCCTTTCTCCTCTTTCCACGTACATATAACAGGCGAAAGAGGATCAAGAGGGCAGGGGCCGCTGTCAGAATGATGTCGTCCCGCCTTCCCGGGAGAAAATCCGGCAAAAAGAAATAGATCAGGCCTCCCATAAGGAGGCTGATTCTCAGTGAGCGGCCGTACCCCATGAAGGTGAAGACCCTGAAAAAGGCCAAAAAGGAAAAGACGAAGAAAAAGAAGACGAGCAGGGATGCCAGATACCGATAGGGTAGGGGTATGAGGCCCAGGAGGGATTCCATGGCCTCTTCATAGAAAGGAACCGTCTTTTTGAGGCGTATTTCGGCGACTTCACCTATGGTCATTTTTTCATCGATATACGTGCCGCCGGGTATGAGAAAATCCAGGGTGAGGTCCGCGTCCCGTTCGTGCAAGGTGTCGTTGGTGGCCCTGAAGGGAAGTGCGAGGAGGCGTTGACCGATGAAAAAACCACTTCCGCAGAGAGCGATGACCAAAAATAGGAGTAATGACTGGAGGATGACCTTGTTCATGGGAAGGGCCTTTGCCGCCGTGGTATAATTGCCGGCCTGCGAGGTGCTGTTGTGGCATCGTTCCATCAGGGAAAAGCACACAGAAACAAGGCCTGAAGCCTGACGACGTCAAACCTGATCGCTCCTGGGGAAAGCACCTGTTCCGGGACGTTATGACGCAAAATAGCATGGATATGAGGGCGGTTCAAGCAAACCGACAAGGCCGTGAATTGCCGTGACGGCATCATCTGCGCTGTGGCCTTCAAAGGAAGGCTTCAAATCGCTTGCATTGGGGATGAATTCTCTGATAGTCTACAACATTAAATTTCGTGTCCTCCTAAAGCCTGTGTGTTTGACCGGCACAACATGACGATGCTCGCCGCCCTTGATATCGGAAGTCATACCGCACGTCTGCTGATCTCAGAAAGGACGGATGGGTCTGAGATGTTCAGGCCTGTTGCAAGGAGGAGGGCTTACATACATCTGGCGGACGTTCACGCCGGCCGCACCATCGGCCCGGAGGCCTTTGAACGCACCCTGAAGGCCCTTGAGGGTTTTTCCGACCTGATGAAGACCTTCAGGGTGGAAAAGGTCCTGACCGTTTCAACAGGGGTGACCCGAGAGGCCGAGAATGCACCCCTCTTCCTGAAGAGCATTCACGAGCGCACGGGGATCAGGATCAGGGTCCTGTCCGGAGAGGAAGAGGCCCGGCTTACAGGGAAAGGGGTCCTGCATGCCATGGATGTGGTGGGCAGGCCTTTTTTGATTTTTGATCTCGGCGGCGGTTCAACGGAGTTTCTGAGCGAGAACGGGCCGGAGACCAGTGCCCTTTCCGTCCCCATGGGTGCCGCGGTCTTGACGCAGCGTCTCTTTGATTTGGATCCGCCCGGGGAGACGGCCCTCAAGTCTCTGGAAAGACATGTGGACGGGGTCCTTGATCGCGCATTCGGTCAGATCGGTCCCATACCCCGAGGCCGCCTGTTTGTCGTGGGAACGGGCGGGACGGTCACAACCCTGACGGCCATGGCCCATCGTATCGATCTCGAGGACATTTGTCCGGAGAGGATGAACGGTCTGGTGCTGAAAAGGACGGACGTTGAGGCATTGTTCGCGATTATGAAGGAAATGCCTGTCGACCGGCGACAGAAACTGAGGGGCCTGGACAGGGGGAAGGCGGGTGTCATCCTTGCGGGGACGGTCGTTGTTCTCAGAATCCTCGAATACTTCAGGTGCGTCAAGATGACTGTGAGTCTGTCGGATATCCTGGAGGGCGTACTGGTGGATTATCTTGAGAATTTGCAGCATTGATATAATCCAGGCCCTTGTTATGCCGGATCTAAACTATCGAGGGAGATAGATAAAATGAATAAAACAGAAATCCGAAAAGGACTGACCTTTGATGACCTTCTTCTCATTCCCGACGAATCCTCTGTATTGCCCGCTGAAGTGGACATCAAGACACGCCTTTCAAAAAATGTCCAACTCAACATCCCCATTGTCAGTGCCGCCATGGATACCGTTACGGAGTCTGAAACGGCCATAACGATAGCCAGACAGGGGGGGCTGGGTTTTATTCATAAGAATATGAGTGCTGAACAACAGGCCCTGGAGGTGGAAAAGGTCAAGAAGTCTGAAAGCGGGATGATCGTCGATCCCATTACCATTGAACCGGACCGCAAAATCTTCGAAGTTCTCGAGATCATGGGTAAATACAGGATTTCCGGGGTGCCTGTGGTGAAGGAGGGGAACCTCGTCGGCATTATTACGAACCGGGATCTGCGGTTTGAAACAAACCTGGACCAGAAGGTCGAGCTGGTCATGACCAAGGACAATCTGGCCACGGCGAAGGTCGGCATTACCCTTGAGGAGTCAAAGGCCATCCTTCACAAGAGGAGGATCGAGAAGCTGCTGGTGGTGGATGACGCGGGAAAGCTGAAAGGCCTGATTACCATCAAGGACATCGAAAAGATAAAGAAATATCCCAACTCATGCAAAGACGAACTCGGCCGGTTGCGCGTGGGGGCGGCCGTCGGGATTGATGCGAGTACCGAGGAGCGATTGGAGCGACTTGTCGCGGCCAGTGTGGATGTGGTCGTCATTGACACGGCCCACGGGCATTCAGCAGGGGTCATCCGGGCCGTGGAGGGAACAAGAAAAAGATATCCCAGTCTTGAATTGATCGCCGGTAATGTGGCCACGGCGGAAGGGGCAAGGCGCCTGATTGAGGCAGGCGCGGATGCCATCAAGGTGGGCGTGGGTCCGGGATCCATTTGCACCACAAGAGTTGTCGCCGGTGTCGGCGTGCCTCAGATGACCGCCATTATGGACTGTGCGGAGGAGGCTGCAAAAGATGACATTCCGGTCATTGCTGACGGCGGAATCAAGTATTCCGGGGATATTACAAAGGCCATTGCCGGCGGTGCGGATACCGTGATGATCGGGAGCCTCTTTGCGGGCACGGAGGAAAGTCCGGGGGAAACCATCCTGTTCCAGGGTCGAACCTACAAGGTCTACCGCGGTATGGGTTCGATCGAGGCCATGAAGGAGGGCAGCAGGGACCGGTACTTTCAGGGAAATATCGAGCAGGAAAAAAAGCTGGTGCCGGAGGGCATTGTAGGCAGGGTGCCCTATCGAGGTCCTCTGGGAGAGACCGTTTACCAGTTGGTGGGCGGACTCAGGGCCGGTATGGGCTATCTGGGGTGCCGCAACATAGGGGAACTTCAGGGCAAGCGAAGGTTCCTTCAGATTACGGCCGCAGGTCTCAAAGAGAGCCATGTCCATGACGTCATCATCATCAAGGAAGCACCGAATTATATGCTGGAATAGTGGGAACAATGGAAAAGGATATCTACAAACAGAAAATACTGATACTGGACTTTGGGTCCCAATACACGCAGCTCATTGCCAGGAGAGTGCGCGAGGCCCAGGTCTATTGTGAAATCCACCCCTTCAATGCCAGTCTCGAGTCGATAAAGGCCTTCAATCCGCGGGGGATTATCCTCTCGGGTGGGCCGGCAAGTATTTATGACCGGGATGCACCCATGGCTGACAAGGCCATACTGGATTTCAATGTCCCTGTCCTTGGGATATGCTATGGTATGCAATTTCTGACCCATATCCTGGGCGGCTCGGTGGCGAGGGCCGAAGACCGGGAATATGGCAGCGCGACAATCACGATCCGGGACGACCATGATCTCTTCTACGGATTCGATCCGGGCCATGAGGAAACGGTCTGGATGAGCCACGGCGATCGTATTGACCGCATACAAGAAGGCTTTTCCGTCCTTGCCGACACCAGGAACAGCCCTGTTGCGGCCATGGCGGATTCAACCAGACGGTTCTTCGGCGTCCAGTTCCATCCCGAGGTGGCCCATACACCGAGCGGCATGCAGATCCTGAAAAATTTCCTTTTCAGGGTTTGCGGATGTGACGCCTTGTGGACCATGAGTTCCTTTGCGGAAAGGACGGTCAGGGATTTGAAGGAAAGGGTTGGAAATGACCGGGTAATCTGCGGGATCTCCGGCGGCGTCGACTCCACGATCACGGCCGTTTTGCTCCACAAGGCCATCGGGAAACAACTCTCCTGCATCTTTGTGAACAACGGTGTACTGAGGCGGGGTGAGGCCGAGAAGGTCATGAAACTCTTTCATGACCATTACAGGATGGATATTCACCTGGTGGATGCCTCGGAGCATTTTCTCCAATGCCTCAAGGGTGTGACGGATCCCGAGAAGAAGAGAAAGATCATCGGAAGGGAATTTATAGGGGTATTTGAGAAAAAGGCCAAAGAACTGGGAAGTGCACGGTATCTCGCCCAGGGCACGCTTTATCCGGATGTGATCGAGAGTGTTTCATTCAAAGGCCCTTCAGCGACGATCAAGAGCCATCATAATGTCGGGGGGCTTCCGGAGGTCATGAACCTGGAACTCATCGAGCCCCTGAGGGAACTCTTTAAGGACGAGGCACGCCAGGTGGGTGTGGAACTGGGACTCAGCAGGGAAATGGTCATGCGACAACCCTTTCCGGGACCCGGCCTGGCCGTGAGAATACTGGGGGATGTCACTTTTGAGAGGCTGGAAATTCTGAGGTCCGCCGATGCAATCCTGATGGAAGAGATCAGGGCGGAGGGCCTCTATGAAAAGGTGTGGCAGTCTTTCGCCGTACTCCTCCCCGTAAAGACCGTTGGGGTCATGGGTGATGAAAGGACCTATGAAAACGTCATCGCCCTCAGGATCGTGGACAGCCTGGACGCCATGACGGCCGATTGGACCCGGGTGTCCTACGAGGTCCTCGGGAGGATATCCAACCGGATCATCAACAATGTTCGGGGAGTAAACCGGGTGGTTTACGACATATCATCCAAACCGCCGAGCACGATAGAGTGGGAGTAGACCGGATTTCCCGTCCACAGGGTCGACGTCTCGCCGGTCGCCGGGGCCCATCAACGGGGACCGGTCAATCATGCGGTGGGGAAGGGGCGCGTTCGGTTTCAGGATGGGCCTTTGCGCCGTCCGGGACGAGCGGTTTCCTTTTTCGTCGGGATCTGCTTTTCCGCTTCTTTTTGGGCTTTTCCTGATCATCGACCGGGACGGCGGCCTCTTTGGTCTCCTTGGGAATGGGGACCAGGCCGAAAACGCCGCCGGGTTGCGTGCTGAAGGCGATTTTTCTGGGATTGCTGACCTTCCTGATATTATTACCGGGCTTGGATGCCCGTTTTGGAGAACGGGGGCGTTCCTTTTCCGGGGAGGCGGTCCTCTTCTTTCTAGGCCCGCGCACTGACCGGACGGGTCCGCCCTTGTCTTCAGCAAACCAGTCATCTTCCGGCCACACCACCGGAATCCTGTCCCCCAACAAATTCTCTATGGGTTCGAGGTAGAAGACACAATCCTCGCAGGCAAAGGAGATGGCGCGGCCGGTCTTCCCCGCCCTGGCGGTCCGGCCGATGCGGTGGGTGTAGTTCTCAGGATCCTGGGGGAGTTCATAGTTGATCACGTGACTGATGTCTTCGACATGGATGCCCCTAGAGGCCACGTCGGTCGCAACCAGGATCTTGGTCTTGCCCCCTTTAAAGCGCTCCATGAGCTTGAGCCGTTTGGGCTGGGGCAGATCCCCCGTGATACCCTCTGCAGGGTAACCGTTCGCCTTGAGCCTCTCGGCGAGTCGTTCGACCCCCGCTTTGGTGTTATCAAAGATGAGCATGCGGCTCCATTCTTCTCTCCGCAAGAGGCCCAGGAGCAGACTGAATTTTTCGTCCGAACCCACGTGGAACAGGGACTGCTCGATCCCCTCGACGGAGATATTCTCCGGGGTGACGGAGATGAATTCCGGAAGGTTCATATAATCGTAGGTGAGAGCGAGGACACGGTGAGATAGGGTGGCGGAGAAGAGCATGGACTGTCTTTTTTCATAATGGGGGAGTTTGCGCAGGATATACCGCATGTCCTTGGTGAAACCGAGGTCAAAGAGACGGTCGGCCTCGTCCACCACGACGATTTGAATGCCCGTGGTTTTGAATATACCCTGTTTGATGTAGTCGATGATTCGCCCCGGCGTGCATATGACAATGTCTGCGCCCTTTTTCAGGATATCGGCCTGTTTCTTGTAGTCGATTCCGCCGACCACCTGGGCCAGGGTCAGCCCTGTGTGACGGCCGATGAGTGTGGCGTCATCATAGATCTGGAGCGCCAGTTCCCGCGTCGGCGCGACGATGAGAGCGGAGGGAATGCCTTGTTTTCTTTCGATATCCAGTATGCGTCTGAAAACCGTGACCAGAAAGGCGGCCGTCTTCCCGGTGCCCGTCTGGGCCTGCCCGGCCACGTCCCGCCCCGTGAGGGATACGGGAAGGACCTGGGCCTGAATGGGAGTACAATAAAAAAAACCGGCTTCGTTCAGGCCTGAAAGAATTTTTTCGGACAGGTCAAAATCATCGAATCTGGTCTGGGTCAGGAAGTCGGGTTGTTCCGGTCTCTGGAATGTGATCTCTGAGTCAACTTCGTTGGGCATGGTTATCCTTCTGTTTCTTTTTGATTGCGGTTATCCATAATATATTATGCGGCTCATTATAATCTCTTTTGAGATAATTGCAAGATATCATTATAGGTTAGGGAAATTGCGTCTTTCCGGGGCGGTCCCTGGGAATTGCAGTGTCTCCCCGTTCGATATGTAGAAATATCTGTACGTTCCGATCACGGGGCCTCTTTCCAAGACCCGCAATAGAGCGGGGGCCGGGGTTGGGCGCTGTTTTGTGATGTGAGGGGCAAAGCCATGGAAAAAAGGCGGCATAATGCTTTTGAAAGGGAAGGTGGTCTCACCTGTTTTTTCGATCCGAAACAGGTTGCGGTTGTCGGGTCCTTCAGGGAAAATTACTTCGGCGGTTATGTGGTCATCAAGTCTCTGCTGGAGGCCGGATTCTCGGGAACCGTCTATCCCGTCAACCCCCGTTATGAGGAGGTCCAGGGGATCAGGGTCTATGCCTCCCTCAAGGATATCCCGGAAAGGGTTGACCTGGTGCTGGTCATGATTAATGCTCAATCCGTGCCACAGATCATAGAGGAGTGCGGAGAAGTCGGCGTCAAGGGGGTCGTCGTCATCTCGGACGGTTTTGCGGAGAGGGACGCCAGGGGGGGGCGTCTCCAGGATGAGGTTGTGGCGATGGCAAGGGACAGGGGAATGCGCATCATAGGGCCGAACACGGCGGGCCTCCTCAATACGGCCAACGGCTTCAACCCGGCCGCCTACGAGGCCGGTTACTACAAATTCAGGAAGGGACCCGTGGCGATTGTCTCCCAGACAGGGATGATCAACCCCCAGTCGGTCCCCTATCCCGAGCATCGGTTTGGTGTGAGCAAGATTTGCGACCTTGGGAACAAGGGCGACATCGACGAATGTGACCTCCTGGAATACCTTGCAGCCGACGATGAGACGGGTGTGATCAGCCTCTACATGGAGGGCGTTCGGGACGGGCGGCGGTTTCTTCAAACCTGTAGGCGGGTGACGGGTAAGAAGCCCGTCCTGGTGCTCAAGGCCGGTAGGACAAAGGCCGGGGCCCGGGCGACCGCATCCCATACGGGTTCCATGGCCATGGATGACAGTGTATTCGATGCGGCCTGCAGGCAGGGTGGCCTCCTCAGGATTGAGCGGTTTAATGAGCTGTTCATCCTTCCGAAAATCTTTGCATCCCAGCCCCTGCCCAGGGGAAATCGGCTGGGCATCCTGAGCATCACCGGGGGTGTGGCCGCCATGGCCGTAGACAAGGCCGCGGAATGCGGGCTGGAGCTCGGCGGGCTGGGCCCCGAGACGTCGGGTATGCTGGAAGAGATTTTCCAGGGCCTGGGCAGGATGCCGGTGGACATCGGTCCCATGGTGGCAGCAGTTGAGGCCGGTTTTTCACTTTATCCCAGAATCCTGAATGCACTGATGGCTGACGGGGGCGCGGACTGCCTCCTGAACCTCCTCTGGGCCAATGCTTCGGGAAATATCATAGCGCATTACCTGGAGGCCTATGCAGCGGTGAGGGGACGTTATGAAAAACCCCTGGTGACCTGGGTCTACGGGCCGGAAAGCAGTCTGATCCGTGAAGTCTCCGATCATCTGGAAGACATGGGTTTTCCCGTCTTTTCGGAACCCGAAACGTGTGTCAAGGCCCTGGGACTGGCGCTCAGGTATTCCAAGATAAGGGGAATAGCGGCGGATGATCGTTAAAGCGTGTCCCTGATCACTCTGGTTCAGAATGGAATTCGCCGCTCCGAGCAGGGGCCGGGATGTTCTCTTCGCTACGCTCCCTCCGCCGTCCATGGCTCCGGTCGCTGCGGGATGTTGGCCCTTCCTCTGTCCTGCTTCAGGTCCGAAATGCGCCCGCTCCGAGAAAATCCCGGCCCACGCTTTCCGCTGCTCAGGTGCGAACCTCAATGGATACAGGATACATTCTAAAATCAAGTGTTACCACTTAAAGCCTACGACTTGAAACTCCCCGAAAGTGCGTTTTTTGACTTTTTACGAAACCCTCAGGATTGATGGCCCAACATTTATTTGTTAACATGAAAGGCAATCATCTTCTGGCCGTCGTCCGTGAGGACGGCCTACAGGGACAAGCAAAGGAGGGTGCATGATGAAAGGGCCTGGTGGAATAAGAACGGTGATCCTCTGTTTCTGTTTCTTGACATCGATCGGATTATGTACTTCAGGGGATTTAACCATGTTCCTGCAACAGGGTTCTCGCGCCCTGGCCGCTGAAAAAGGGGCGGAACAAGGCGCAGAGGCCAAGGGCACGGTGCTGAATATCTCAGGCCGCGCAGTGGGGTCGGTCAGGGCCGATGGCACCATATCCAACCGCTATGGAAAATCCGTGGGGTCTGTTGACTCCGGGGGTACCGTCTACAATGTCAGCAACATCGTTATTGGAAAGGTAAGCGATGACGGGAAGGTGTTCAATCAGACGGGCACGCTCTTGGGTTACGTGGATTCCAACGGCGATGTGCTCAATCGCCTGGAGAGGAAAGTCGGTTCCGTAGAAGGCATCGAGGATATTGTTCTGATGGGGGGCGGTGCCAGATTGCTTTTGTTCTAGCCCTTACTGGAGGGGGCACGAGCAAGAGGGCCCAGGGCAGGCTTGTCTGCTCCCAGGAGCACAGCCCTCCCTGGGCTTTTTTCGGATTCGTCCCATACGATCGCCCAAAATAGGATATGCCGCTCCAATCAGGGGCCGGGATGTTCTCTGCGCCACGCTTCCTCCGCCATCCATGGCTCCGGTCGCTGCGGGATTTTGGCCCTTCCTCTATCCTGCTTCAGGTCCGAAATGCGCCCGCTCCGAGAAAATTCCGGCCCCTGCTTTCCTCATTATCACCCGGGAAAAGAGAGAGAAGATATGGCATACGAAAGGGAAAGAGAGGCCGCTTTCCAGGCGGTGTTGAAGGCCTGTGTGTTATGTCGGGAGGTCCAATCCGCACATCTTGCAAGGCGGGCGATGGAAAAAATGGACGGTTCTCCTGTCACCGTGGCCGATTTCGGCGTCCAGGCCCTGGTGGCCCGCCACCTTATGACGGCCTTTCCGGAAGATCGCCTGATCGGGGAGGAGGATTCCGGGCAACTCCGCAGACCGGAAAACGACGGTCTTAAAAGGCTGGTGATCCGTTATGTGAACCGGATTCTTCCAGGGCTCGGGGAAAAAGACATTCTGGGGGCTATTGATCGCGGCAACGCCCAAGGAGGTCCTGAGGGTCGCGTCTGGGTCCTGGATCCCGTGGACGGCACCAAGGGTTTTTTGAGAGGGGATCAGTACGCCGTGGCCCTCGCCCTGATGGAGGAGGGGGAGGTGATTCTGGGTGTGTTGGGCTGTCCGAACCTCTCCACGGTCTGGGCAGATGCCCTGGAGGCGGAAGGCTGCCTTTTCGTGGCCGTCAAGGGGCAGGGCGCCTTCATGCGGGACCTCAAGACCGGTTCCGAAGGGCCGGTCAGGGTGGCCGACACAGTCCGACCCTCTGAAGCCCTCTTTGTCGAGTCCGTTGAATCAAACCATTCCTCCCATGAAGACAGCGCACGTCTGGCAAAGATCCTGGGCGTCACCAGAGAGCCGGTTCGTATGGACGGTCAGGGGAAATACGGCCTCGTGGCCAGGGGGGATGCCGACGTGTACGTGCGTATTCCAACCAGGGAGATGGTCCAGGAAAATATCTGGGACCATGCGGCCGGCGCGGTGGTTGTGCAGGAGGGGGGTGGAAGGGTGACGGATCTGGACGGAAGGCCCCTTGACTTCTCCCTTGGAAAGACACTCAAAGGGAACCGGGGCATTATTGCGAGCAACCGCCTGCTTCATGATGCTGTGCTCGAGGCCGCAAGACAAGTAACATTGTTTTGAGGAGAATCGAGAATTCGCTCACTGGAAAAAGAAAATCACAAATGATCGACAGTGAATGTGATCCTGCATTTTTCTCCATGATCACTGGATAAAAATACATCCTTTTTATAGAAAATAAGTATTTTGATGTTTTAAGGAATGAGATAATGATGACCCTGGAAGACATTAAAAATGACAAGTTGCTGGTCAATGAAATCGATTGGGATATGACGCCAGAGGAGTCGGTCACGTTGTATCTCGAATGGGGAAATAACTGGAGCCACGGGCGGATGGTGAGGTCCAAAAACGATGTGTCCTATTACTTCGTTTTAAATACCTGGGGGGACAGGCCAAAGATTTATCTCATTAAAAGAAATTCCGAAGAGGCAGTGGAATTAGCCTGTTTAGATCTGCCCGAAGGACTCAAGGATGTGTTTGCGAAGAGTGGAAATTATAAAAAGGGAGTCTATGGCCTGAATCGTGAAATGAGGGAATGGCTCCAGAGGGAATTGGAATGATGGGATCATTTCCGGCACCATCATGTCGCTCATCGACGATCCAGAGGCAATCAAAAAGATTCAAACGGGTCCTCATCATCATGATACGTGTTTGTCGAGATTCGTTAATGAGAGGCCGAGGTTTGCCCCCCTTCTTTTCCATTGGACTTGACATTTTCTTAGAATTTCAAGTCCCTTTCAAGCTATCCATTTCAGTTCATTTCCATTCGGTGTCTCCCTCTGATAGTCGGCAACAATCCAGAAAATGGCCACAATACCCTAAGATATATAAAATTCTCGAGATTTTCTGATCGATGTATTTCCAGCAAGTTGGGGGAAACGTCATTGGATTCTTTTCTATTAAAACACCAGGAAATAATGATTTTGCTTGACTTCTTATGATTCTTTTAATATACAAGTATCAAATAAACGTTCGTTTAGCGGGTACCCCATTCTGCATCCCCTGCAACTTGAAAAGGTAAGAAACATCTCCTGCGTATAAATAGGCATTTATTAATGATTTAACTGAGTGCCTGAACATTCCACTGCCCAATGATGTAGATACTAGCTATAATGCCACCCTACATATGCTGTCGCTATCTGTTGTCTTTACCGACGTACTAAAAAAGGCACCATGAAGATAGTCGAGCAGGGTCACATTCAAATCCAATATGAGTTTCGCGAAGGCGGAACCAGAATCCTCACTTACCGAACCGTAAAAAAAAAACCTTTCAGGCCCCACATTCAAGCACCTATCAGCAAAATGAAGAGTACAAAGCCATAATGCCATTGCAAGAAGTCCGAGAATTTTGAATTGATCGTGGCAAACTGCATGGCCCTTGCCCGCCGGCAATTTGTTGAGATCATCAACAGCTTCCCGGACGAGTGCGCCTATATGATCAAGCGCCTTGGCAAAGTGTACTATCATGAGGCCATGGCCAGGGAGCAAAAGATGGCCGATGAGGAGCGACTTGCATGGCATAAACGACTAAGCACCCCGATTATGGATGAGCTTGAGTTGTGGTGCGAAAAGCAAATCGACGAAAAGATCGTCGAGCCCAACTCGGGGCTTGGAAAGGCCATCAAATACATGCAAAAACGATGGGACAAACTGACCCGTTTTCTGAATATCCCCGGGGCGCCACTGGACAACAATATCTGCGAAAGGGCTTTGAAGTATGCGATCTGCAACCGGAAAAACGCGCTGTTTTATAAGACGCAACGGGGGGCCTATGTGGGGGATCTGTTCATGAGCCTGATTCACACCTGCCAACTGGAAGGAATCAATCCCTTGAAGTATCTCGCCTGGCTGCTTAAAAACGTCAAGCAGTTGGAAAAATCGCCCGAGGGCTTCATGCCCTGGAATTACGATCCTCAGCCTTAACCTTCTTCACACCGGCGGGTGCCGTCCGCTCCCGTCGGACCTTCATTTTTTTTCACCTACGCACGTCCGCCGGAAGCACACGGACATTGATGAGAAATATCACGTTTTGAATAGTAAGATCATGTAGCAGATTGAAAATACTGGGGTGCTGGTACCTACACGATCAATGCAATATCAAGATCTGTGTTCTTGAACTTCGTTTTCCAGAAGGAAAGAACCCTTGAATCGCGTTCGAGGTGTGTTGAAACCGTTGACTTGTAGGTCTCAGATCCGAGATGAAACAACAAGTTCGACTTTCCAAACAGAAGACTGATGACAGGGGCCAGAGACTTTCTCTTCGTTGTTATGCCGTCAGATCGTTGACAGGAACTGACGGCAACTTTTATCACCTAGTAGGTGGCGACGCTGGGGAGGAAAGTCGCAATCTGGGGAAAGATCATCAGTATGATGACCGCAGCGATCAGTGCGGCAAGAAAGGGGAGGATCCCCTTGAAGATCGTTTCCAAGGGAACTTCCGCGCCCGCCACCCCCTTAATGACATAGACGTTGACCCCTACCGGTGGTGTAATCGTTCCCATCTCAACAATCAGCACGATGATGATGCCGAACCAGTACACATCAAAGCCGAGTGCCCTGACCATGGGCAGCATGATGGGCACCGTGAGCACGATCAGTCCGAAACCGTCCATGAAGCAACCGCCCAAAAGGTGAAGCAGAACGATGACGCCCATGATAAGCATGGGGTGGAGATCGAGCTGTCCGACCCAATCAGAGAGGATAAAGGGGATCTTGGTGACCGCGATAAAGTGACCGAAAATCATGGCCCCCGCCACGATAAACATGACCATGCAGGTAATCAACAGGGTGTCCTTCCCTGCTGTGATAAAGCCTTTCCATGTCAGTTTCCGCCTTAAAACGCCAAGCAGGAGGACTCCGGCGGCACCGGCTCCGCCCGCCTGGGTGGGGCTGAACCATCCGATGAAGAGGCCGCCCAAGACCAGAAAAAAGAGGATCAGGACCTCAGCCACCGCGGAAATGGCGGTCAGTTTTTCCTTCAGGGAAGTCGCGGATCCGGCAGGTCCCAGTTCCGGTTTTCTGGCACACAGAATCTGAACGGTGATGACGAAAAGGGCGGCCAGAAGAAGACCGGGGAAGACACCCGCAATGAACAGTTTGCCGATCGATTCTTCGGCCATGATTCCGAAGACAATCAGCAGGGCGCTTGGCGGAATGAGGATGCCGAGGCTCCCGGCCGCTGCGACGCTTCCCGTGGCCAGTGAGTCGTCATAATGATATCGTTTCATATGTGGAAGAGACACGGCGCCCATGGCCGCCGCCGTGGCATTGGTGGAGCCGCAGATCGCGGCAAAGCCGGCGCAGGCCATGATCGCGGCAATGGCCAGCCCGCCCCGCATCTTACCGAATATGGCGTGACTTGCGTCGAAGAGCCTGGTGCTCATCCCGATTTCGAAGGCCATGCATCCCATGAAGACGAACATCGGGATAACGGTCAGGTTATAAGAGTAAAAACTTTCAAAGATGTCAATGGCAAGCATTTCAAAGCCAGCTTCGAAACTGACCAGATATCCGAATCCGAGGAACCCGACAAATGCCATGGCAAATGCAACGGGAAATTCTATCGTAAAGATCAGGATAAGAAGAACGATGCCTAAGATGCCTACGGTGACGGGGCTCATTTATTCGTCAGATCCTTTCCATATACGGTAAAGCTGAATCGGAACGGCCAGGAGCATGGGGACGAATGCCAGGGCCAGGGCATAGCCGAAGGGAAACAGGATGATCTTTACCGTCAATGATCTTTCCCCATAAACCTGAAGGCCGTGGGCGTAAAGAAAAAGACGCCATACGATGAACACAAAAAAGACAAAGCAGAGCCCTGAACTCACGCAGCGCAGGCCCTTGCGGAGCCCATGAGGGAGGCGCATCATCACGAAGTCCACCTTGATGTGCCTCCCCATGATAAAGGTCTGAGTCATGGAGAACCCGATGAGGAGCAGTGCGAGGAGAGAAGTCAGGTCCATCGCGCCCGGAACGGGCCGCGAGAAGACCTTGGCCCCGATAATATCCGCAGTGACGAGGCCCAGCATGGCAGTGAGGGCAACCAGCGCAAATCCATTGAACCACCGACTCAATTGTTTCGTAAATTTTTCAAGTCTATTCATCTTTCTGCCGGCATCTCATTGGGAGGGGCCTCGAAAAGGCCCACTCCCGAAAAATGGGGTCATGAAATCTGGAATCTATTTCTTGAGAAGAGTCTTTTCAACCCACTGCACGGAGACCTCGATGGGCGGCTTCCGGGCCGTCCAGTATTCGATGCGGTCGTTGAAGTAGTCCAGTATTTCCTTGGCGGGGAGACCCATGGCCGTCTTGTCCTTGATATACTGTTCGATGACCGGTGCGACCGCGGCCTCCCATTCGGGTCGTTGATCCTTGGAGATCTCGATCAATTCCCGTCCCGGGAGACTCTGGAAAAATTCTATCCCCGCCTTGTCATAATAATTCCATACATACCCGTGATAGTCGGGAAAGTCCGCGCTCACCTCGGTGAAGACTTTTTGAATGTCCGCCGGGAGAGAGTCCCATCTTTTTTTATTCATGGCCACATACTGGCAGCTCGACGTGGAAATGGGAGGAACGGTAACGTATTTGACCACCTCTGCGTGCTTCCATCCCTTGAGGGTCTCCGGCACGGCAAAATTGCCCTCTACAACCCCTTTGGACAGAGCCGCGTAGGCCTCACCCATGTGCATGGCCCGCGGCGTTGCGCCGAAGGCCTTGATCGTTGAGGTCGCGCCGCCGCTCGCCCTTACGACCATCCCTTTGAGATCCTCCAGCTTTCGAACGGGAACTGTGCGAGTTCCGAGCACATTCCGGCCGGGACCGTGAAGATAAAGGACATGGACCTCACTGTATTCCGCGAGATCAAATTTCTTGAAGAGGTCATTGTACACCATGGCCGTCACCCAACCGCTGTCAATCTCCGAGGGCATTTCAAAAATTTCGCTCACCGGAAATCGCCCGGCGGTATACAGGGGACAGCTCATTCCAATGTCTGAAAGCCCCTTGATGACGCCGTCAAAGTTTTTGGTCGCCGGGGTCAGGGTGCTGCCCGGATAAAGGGTGATCTCCACCCTGCCGTTGGTGCGTTTAGCGATCTCATCACAGAACAGCTGATTGACCGCAGCCTGAAGGTGCCCACCGGGCATGATACCACTGAAATTCATCTTAATGGTTTTTTCCGATGCCGCCGCACTGATCGAGGTGAGTGACGCCGTTATCCCAAACACCAATAAAGACACAACGCATGCCAAGACAAAAAGCTTCTTTCCCTTCATTGAAATCCTCCTTGGTTCTCTGATTGTGGTTGATCAAAAATCCCCTTCAATGGGCCATTCCAGAAACTGTCTATTCCTTCTTCCTTTTCTCGATTTCTACGATCCCGTTATCTGCGTCGACCTTTACAAAATCGCCGTTTTCGATGCATTCAAGGGGGTCTTTTTCAAGCTCATGAACCATGGGGGTGCCTGTAATGATGGCGCTGACCGCCACTACGCCCTCTGCAGTCGTATTAATGATCGCTTTGGGGGCATTGCCCCTTTTGAATGCCGCATAGTACTGCCAGGAGCCGGTGGTTGAGCCCTTACCCGTGGGGAAGACCAGGATCTTGCCCGCCACGATCTGCCCCTCCAGGTCATGGCCGGGTTCTCTGATCCTGCCTGTATCCGGGTCCATACCTCCCGTAAAAGAGATGGCCATATGCGACACCATCGCTTCGCCTTCCGCTACCCCCCTGGTTACGGGTCTTGCCTTGAGCTTAATCATTTCCTTCCCTCCCACCTTCCGGATATGGCTGACCGGACACAATCCTGAGTGGAACCAAACCAGGTGTCCATACCGAAGAGATTATGCGCATAGTAGCTTCCCCTGGCGGAGTTGATTGCGAGCACCCGAACGCCTTGCTCTTTGAGATAGAGATGAGGACCGTCGGCCGCGCCCATGTCGCAGACCAGCCTGGCACCGGAGGCCTGAATCCTGTCAAGGAGACCCATCCGCTCGCACAGGGTCTTGACCCACCTGGATGTGCATATCCAGAGCATTGTACCGGGATGGAGTTTTTTCCCATCGAGCAGGGCCGTGATCTCCTGGACCTCCTGGATGCTGCACTGGGGACAGCCGAATATGACCAGGTCCACCTTTTCTTCTGAACTGCTTGAAATCTCCAGGAAGGCCTTGTCCACGTCTTCCTGTGTCGGGACAATATCCGGTGAAGCGGGTGGAGGGCCGCCGAACGCGGCCTCAAGGGTAGTGGCCTCCGGCGTAATGCCTACCAGATGGACCAGGCCGGTGGCACCGGTCACCGTGAGGGTGTAGAGCAGTCCTTTTATCCCTTCGATGTGCATGTCCTGGGGCAGATTCACGAAGGCCGGAATCCTCATTCCGACCTTTTTGCCCAGGTACCAGCCCAAGGCCTTATAATCCGCCGGCCCGTAGGTATCGAGGGGCAACTGCTCGACGTCGATAAGCATGTCGGCCTTTCTGTTCTTGGAAAGGTGCAGGCCCCATTCGGGAATGACCCCGGTGATCCCGGCGGCAATGGCCACGTGGTCTCCGTCCCTGTTCGATCTCGCGCCGATGACTGAATTGGCAAACACCTGGCTCCCTGAAGAGGCCCAGGCGATGTGGTCCCCGAACCTCGGCACATTGCCTACCAGATAGTGGTGGCACGAATAGGTCAGGGTCACCCCGAGGGCCTTCAGTGCCTCGTGGATTCTCTTTTGCCGGACCTGATAGACCATGGGAATACGAAGTTCCTCGGCCTTTTCAAAGTCAAACATCTCGGGGTTTTTGGTCGTGTAAACGCGGACCCTGACCCCATCACGACCCAGGTCCTCAAGCCACTCAATGCCTTCATCCATGAGCACCGGAAAATTGCCTGCGATATGTACGCTGGTCACCGGTATCATGCGTTGGGCATTGTAGCAGTCTCCGTAGGCAACAAGGATCTCCATGGCCTTTCGGGCGCCGGCACCCTCTTTGCCCTCCAACATCTGCTCCTGTTGTTCGTTGAGTTTCATAGGCCCTCCCATATGATTATCCAAAGGGATCATCCATTTGCCTTCAAGCAGGGTTCTTCAGGATTCGTATGAGTTCAGGTGTTTAATAATGCTCAATGATTTCTTCCTTGAACCCTTACTCATGGAGTGGGTTTCAAGGGGCTAAGGTGCACCGGAAATTCAGGCCGGTTACGGATATGGCACAGGGGTGTATCCCCTATTTCTTAAAATAAATTGAAAGGAATTCATGAGGATTGAGCGCGGTCACCGAGTGCTCAACGTTTGAATCAAAGTAGATCAGATCCCCTTCTTTAAATTCAAATTCTTCGGTCCCGTATTTGAAAAGGACCTCTCCCTTAACATGATAAGTCAGTTCATAGCCGTTGTGTGAATGGGTGCTGACGAAATCACCGGGCTGGGACCTCCCCAAGGTGACTGAAATTTTTGGTCCGATGACGCCTCTGGGGATCAAAAGTTCCAGGCTCAACCTGCCGGACTCCACCTTTGGTGCCGTTCCGGCTTTCACGATGGTGATTTTCGCATCTTCATCAAAAAAACTTGCAATCGGTTCCCCGAGGTGGTGAGCGATTTCAGAGAGCAGGGCGACCGAAGGGCTGACCTTGTCTGTTTCAACCCTGTAGACGGTCAGATAACTGACCCCCACCCGCCGGGCGAATTCCTTCATGTTAAGCCCGAGTTTCTTCCGTGCATGGCGTATCTTGTTGCCCACTTTCATATGCAAAAAATATCATATTGGATACGAAAAGCAAGAAGAAAACATCAAAAAAGATACACTTTACATTTCCCTTTAAAAATTCCCGGGGAAATGGGATCGTCAATTCGATTTCTCCATGAATTTGATCTGGGGTATTGCAGGGACAAAGCCAACTTGGTACAAATGAGGACATTAACCAGAAGGAGCGGTGAATGCCCCTCCTGAATCCAGAGTGCCCGCTTCGTCTCCTTTGACATCGGAGTCAAGACCCCATGACCAAACTCAGAGAGCAGCTTATCAAAATCCAGAAAAGGAATTATCGGAAGAGCGTCAAGCTGGTCCGGGAAAGTTTGGGATACAGTCCGGGGATTGAAACCTATGAGAAGGAGTATCTGTATTATTTAAAGGATTATGAAGGTATTTCAACCAAGGCGGAATTCATCAAAAGGGTCCTGTCCTCCGACGTGGTCTTCCATGGGGACTATCACACGCTGAGGCAGTCGCAACGTGCCGTTTTGCATATCCTTCGTGAGATTCAGGGGAAAAGGGACATTATCCTTTGCCTGGAGATGTTTCATGCCGAAGATCAAAGGCTTGTCGACGGCTTTATGTCCGGTGAGCTGTCTGAAAATTCTTTTCTCGAAAAAATCGATTACGACAGGAAGTGGCCGTTTCGGTGGAGTCATTGGCGTCCTATTGTTTCCCATTGCCGGGAAAAGGGCATTGCTGTTTTGGGCATCAATGTGCAGACGGACCGTGATGAAGGCATAAAAAGACTGCGAAACCGTGATCGATTTTCGGCCCGGATTATCGCCAAGGCCTTTATTCGTCACCCCGGAAGGCTTATTTATGTGGTTGACGGGGATTATCACGTTGCACCGAGCCACCTTCCGAAAAATGTGGACCAATTGCTCAAGGCCTTGGGTGAGCGGGCAAGGGCTATGGTTATATTCCAGAACGCGGAAAATCTTTACTGGAAGCTGTGCGCCCGGGGTCTCGAGGAGTCGGATGTCCTCAAAATCGATGAGAACGTCTACTGTGTGATGAACACCATGCCTGCGAATAAAATCCAGTCCTACCTGAACTGGCTTGAGTATTCCGACGATGCCTATTTCCCCGTGCACCAGGACTGGGAGGATACCGGTTTTGAGGAGAGGGGGGTTCGGGTGCATGAGATGGTGGCCACCCTGGCCTCGATCTTCAGGGTCAAACTACCAAACGATGCCCTGCAGAAATTGACGATCTACTATCCTGACAACCTGGGTTTCATGGAGATCGTTCACGACACGCCGGGACTCAAGGGCAGACTCCGGCTGATCAGGGAAAAGATTAAGAGAAATGAGGGCTTTCTTCTGGAATACGGGCATTCGGGTGAAGAGGCCTATATGATCTATCTGGCAAACTCCAGCATCAATATGGCTGCGGAGGAGGCCTGCCACTTCCTGCATGCTGTACTGCGGGGTCCCCAAAAAAGGTCCGACAGCCATTTTGACCGTTTTTATCGTCATGTGATCATGGAATGTCTGGGGTTTTTCGGCAGTAAATTCATCAATGAAAAGCGAAAGGCACAAACCGAAAACGCCCTCAGAAAATTTCTGGGCAAGGTCAGGCAGGGGGAATTAAGACAGGCCGATCATAAGACCATTCAGGTCGCAAGGCTTCTCCTGCAGCATTTCTACATGGAGAGGAAGACCTCCGATATCCATGAATTCGTGAAAAAATTTCATGCCCTGTATCAAAGCCGGTCGGTCGTTTCCCGGATGTTCAGCACGCAGTTGGGATATATGTTGGGTAATAAGCTCTACTATGCGGTAAAGGGCGAAAAGTTCCCGCTTGAAAGGATTCGGGAACTCCTTTGTGATCCCCTTGACAAACCGGAGTCGGCCTTCAGGTATTATCGGGAAATCAGTCGCCGGATAAAGAAGGTGAAGCATGTCAGTCGATTTTGACAGGGAAAGGGGGAGATCAGGGAGGCCGGATCAACGGTCATGGAACCTGGTTCCGTCCGCCCGCAATTGGAATGATGGGATGATGGCGCTGTGGATCACAAGATCCCTGATCCGAGTAGGGTGCTTGTGCGGTTTTGACCACCACTCCGACCTTCCATCTTTACATGGATATCCCATATGATGAGCATGCCATGAAAAACCCTTTATTTCAAAAGGTTGAAAAATTTCAGAGAGGTTGGAGGCCTGATGCATGAACCTTGTCTTCTTGGTCATCGTCCTTATTGCATTTGTCACGGCGTCCTGGCATCAGATCGCATGGGTGCCCGGCGGCACCGATGTCTCACCCATGGAAGGACTGACCAGGGCCGTGGTCGAGAGCGCCGCGGGCAGCGTAGAACTGGCACTGGGCCTTATCGGCGTCATGACCCTCTTTCTGGGGCTCATGAAGGTTGCCGAGGCGGGCGGATTGCTGAGGGTGCTCGCCCGCCTGATCCGCCCCCTGATGGTTCGGATCTTCCCTGAAGTCCCGCCGGATCATCCCGCCATGGGCGCCATGATCCTGAACATGTCCGCCAATGCCATGGGGCTGGGAAACGCCGCCACCCCCTTCGGGATTCGGGCCATGCAGGAACTGGACAAATTGAATACACATCCCGGGACGGCAACCAATGCCATGGCCCTCTTCCTTGCCGTCAACACCTCGAGCATCACCTTGCTGCCCACGGGGGTGATCGCCCTCAGAGCGGCCGCCGGATCATCTGATCCCGCGGGCATTCTCCCCACCACGCTCTTCGCCACCCTCTGTTCGACCTCCATCGCCCTCCTCGCGGCAAAGGGCTATTCGCGGTTTTTTCAGGTCACCGCCGCAGGAGGGAGGGCCAAGGCGACGGAGAGGTCCGGCGCCGCGGTGGATGGAGGGAGTGACGGCGAAATACCCGATTTCGCCGGGCAGGCCTATTCCCCGTGGATCAGCGCCGTGGCCTTGGGCTGTCTTCTGGCCATGATCCCTCTGACCGTGTTCTACGGGAGGGCTATCTCTCCCTGGATCATACCCTGCCTCATGGCAGGATTTCTCCTTTTCGGCTTCTTGAGGGGCGTACGGGTCTATGAGGTCTTTGTCGAAGGGGCCAAAGAGGGCTTTCAGGTGGCCGTCAGGATCATCCCCTTCCTTGTCGCGATCCTGGTGGCCGTCGGGATGTTCCGTGCCAGCGGCGCAATGGGCATCCTCGTATCCTGGATCGGCCCCTGGACAGAGCGGGTTGGATTGCCCGCTGAGGCCCTGCCCATGGCCCTTATGCGCCCCTTGTCAGGGTCCGGGGCGTACGGGATTCTGGCCTCCGTTATCAATGATCCGAACATCGGCCCGGACAGCTACATCGGTTATCTCGTCAGCACCCTTCAGGGGTCGACCGAGACCACCTTCTATGTCCTGGCCGTCTATTTCGGGGCCGTGCAGGTACGCCGGGTCCGCCATGCCATGGCAGCCGCCCTGACGGCGGATCTTGCCGGAATCATCGGAGCGGTCCTCGCCTGTGCCTACCTCTACGGTTAGGGCCGAAAACAGGATAGGTCTCAACGCGCCGGAGCCACCATGTTGACCTCAGTCTCGGCGTGTCCTTTTCGCCGGGCTGTCCTTGCCGTCCGTGGTGGGCGTCGCCCGGGGAAGGCGCAGAGATTCACACAAAGATGCGGGTGAAGGGCCTTTCATGGAATTTCACCGCCTTGGCCTG
>JBMNCO010000192.1:0-3762 GCA_049366815.1 Desulfatiglandales bacterium
ACAACACCTCTAGGCATGCTCGTGTCCTACCCCTACATCAGTCGAATCAGCCAACCGATGCTGGGTGCGCTCCTGGCCTTTTCCGCCGGCGCCCTGGTCTATGTGGGGGCCACACACCTTTTGCCTCAGGCGGAAACGGAAAACCGGAGATACAGCCTCTTGGCCCTTGGAGCAGGCGTTCTCGTGGCCGTTATCATCGTGATCTCAAAGGCCTAGGCCCAGGCCGAAAAAATGAAGGAGAGAAAAAATGAAGGACAAGCAAGGCGGGCGGTCAGGCGATGAGGCGATGAAAAAGGGTTTGCACAAAAATCTGCAGGATATCGCCTTTTACAGTTTCATTATTGAAAGTCTGCCGGTAGGCGTACTCACGGTGAATCAGGAACTCAAGGTGACCAGTCTCAACCGGTGGGCCGAGAGGCTTACGGGCTATTCCGAGAAAGAGGCCCTGGGAAAATATTGCGGGGATATCCTTCAAGGGGGGATGTGCAAGCTGAACTGCCCCTTGAGGACGGCGATCAATCGGCAACGCCCCCTGGTGGAGGTCGATACCACGATCAAGAACAGGCGAGGTGAAACCATTCTCGTCAGGATGAATACGGCGGCCCTTTTAGACCATAACGGTCATCTCATCGGCGGTGTGGAGGCCTTCCACGACATTTCCCGCCTCAAGGCCCTGGAACGGGAAAAGGACAACCTTATTTCCATGTTCGCCCATGACATGAAATCTGCGCTCACCGTCATCGGAGGTTTCGCACTCCGACTGCAAAGGTCAAGGAAGCTTGACGAGCAAAAGCAGAAGGACTATCTCGACATCGTCAGGAAAGAGTCAGGAAAGCTTGAATACCTGGTCAATGACTTCCTGGAGTTTTCCAGATTGCAGACAGGACACCTTAAATTGAACTTGAGCGCCACTTCTCTGGATAAAGAATTGATAGAGCTTGCCGATTCCTATCAGTTGAAGGCCTCCCAGTCCGGACTTCGGCTGGAACTCGATAATGAGGAAGAACTCCCGGTCATTACAGGCGACAGCGCCAAATTGCGCAGGGTATTTACCAATCTTTTGGACAACGCTATCAAATTCTCAAAAGAACACGGAACCATCACGCTCTCCACCCATAAGACCGCGGACGAGGTTATTGTCCGGGTTGAAGACGAGGGTATCGGTATCGACCCGGCCGAACTGCCCTATGTTTTTGACAGTTTTCACCGCGGTAAGGGTGTAGAAAAAAGAGAGGGTTTCGGCCTGGGACTGGCCTCCGTCAAGGCGATCGTTGAGGGACACGGAGGACGCATTCTTGTGAAAAGCGAACTCGGGAAAGGATCCGTCTTTTCAGTCATCCTGCCTAGGGTCGGGCCGCGGGACCGTGAGCAGGGCTGAGCGGACGCATGGAGGGGCCGGGCTTGAGCATTGTTGCCGGGCAAGAATTGAATGGGTGCTTGTGTATATCAATAAAATGAAGGCCTCCCCTACCCCTCCTTTCTAAGCCCTTCAAGCGTCTCTTCGGCCACCTCTCTCCCCGGGAACCGCTCCTCTCCTTCCAGCGCCGCCTCCAGGTATTCGATCGCCTCCTTGTCCCGGCCGAGTTCCCTGGCGATCATGCCCAGGTGATAGTTGATCACACTGAGGCCCTCGATTTTCTCCTCCACACCGGAGAGCAGGTCCCAGGCCCTGTAGAAATCCCCCCGGCGATAGGCCACCCACGCCCCGGTATCCTGGATCGTGGGAGAGGTCGTGTTTTCCTTGATAATCGGATCCATGAGTATTTCCGCCTTCTCGAGGTTTTCCTTGGTGGGTTCATACTCCGCATAGTAAAAGGCCAGGTTGTTGGCGGCGGCGGCCGCGCCGGGGTTCTTCTCGAGGACCGCTTCGTAGATATCCCTTGCCTTCTCGGGCTGGCCCTTCTGCTCACGAAGGCCGGCAACCAGCATGGCCATCCCCAGATCACTGGGGTTTTGCTCCCTGAGCCTCTCAAACTTTTCCAGGGCCGCGTCCAGGGATCCGAGGATCTGATCCAGGCGGGCAAGATTGTAGAGGGCCTCCCGGTCATCGGGCTTCAGTTCAAGGGCCTTTTCAAAATGGGCGCCGGCCGCCTTGTAATCCTTCTTGTCGGCGCAGAGCCTCCCCATCAGGACCCGGTACCGGGGGTTGGCCGGGCTCTTTTCGATCTGCCGGGCGCACCGCGCCATGGCCCGGTCCGTCCCTTCCTTCCTTGCCAGGAATGTGACCAGCCGGGTCAGGGCCGGGACAAAATCCGGGGTCAGTTCAAGGGCCTTCTCAAAACGCTGGACAGCCTCCTTTTCCTTTTGTTCCATCAGGTGCACAACCCCCATCTTGTGATGAAAGAGGGGGGTATCGGGCGGCTGATCGAGCAGTTTGGAAAAATATTCCCCGGCCTTGGCCGCATCGCCCCGCTTGACGGCCAGATCCCCCAGCCCGTTCAGGGCGACCCTGTCCCCGGGATCCACCTCGAGGATCTTTTCCATCTGTTCCCGGGCCTGGGGCTCCTTACCCTTCCGGACATAGAGTTCGGCCAGGGCGACACGGGCCGCCTTCACCTTGGGATCGATCTTCAGTATCTTTTCATAGGTATCCTGCGCCAGGGCCGTTTCCCTGTTGGCGCGATGGGCCCGGGCCAGTTTCATGAGGATGGTGATGTTTTGGGGCTCCTGATCCACCACGCCACGGTACTCGGCAACGGCACCCGGGAAATCCTTCTGCACCATGCAGATGTCTCCCTTGAGGGCATGGGCCCCGACGTCTCCCGGATTCTCCTTCAGCACCTCCTCGGTCAGGGCCAGGGCCCCGGCCGTATCCTTTTCGTCGAACCGGATCGCGGCCTTGAAGAGCTTGGCCTTCAGGAACGAGGGACCGTCCTGGACCTCCTCCATGAAACGGTCCAGCCACTGGACGGACCTATCGGTCTGCTTTTCCTTTACGTAGTATCTGGCAAGCATTTCATAGGCCCCGAACTCCTTGGGCAGGTCCTTTGCGGCCTGTTCCAGGACCTCGACCGCCGCCGCCTCATTCTTTTTCTCCACATAGAACCCGGCCAGGGCCAGACGAAGGGCCTCCTCTTCCGGCGAGCTCGAGACCAGGGACTTCAGGATGGCCTCCGCCTCTTCACTCCGGCCGTTCCGCTCGTAGAACCGGGCAAGCTGGAGCCGCATGTTGCCCTCTTCCGGCATCTTTTCGCACAGGACCCTCATCTCAGCTTCCGCGCCCTCAAGGTCACCGGCTTTTTCCAGGACCCCGGCCAGGATGGTACGGGCCGCCGTGTGCTCAGGGATCTGTTCCAGGCACTGCCGCAGGACCTGCCCGGCCCCGGCCGGATCCCTTTGCCCGATCCGCACCCGGGCCTTCATGAGATAGGCCTCCGGCCTCTTTGGGTGCCTTTCTATGAGGGAGGTCAACACGGATTCCGCTTCGGTGGGCTTTTCGTCCGCCACAAGACAAGCGGACTTGAGCAAAAGGCCTTCCACGTGCCCAGGTTCCTTTGAAAGCACCAGTTCCACCTTTTCCCAGGCCTTTTCCCTTTCCCGTCCCAGCATGAGGATCTGACCCAGGGCCGCCTGGGCGTCGATCAGGGTCGGGTCCAGGTCCACGGCCTTGCTGAGGGCCCCGAAGGCCTGTTTCACGTTCTTCTCCCGCAGTTCGCTCATGCCCAGCATGTGGTATCCCCCGGCGAACTTGGGATCGATCTGAAGGGCGTTCTTGAACTCCAGCCGCGCCCGGACATAGTCGCCCTCTTCATACAGGGCCAT
>JBMNCO010000193.1:0-6736 GCA_049366815.1 Desulfatiglandales bacterium
TAACCGGACAATGCTGCACTGGAGTGGACCTTTTTTCAAAACATCCGGGCTTTCGGGACAAACTGACCTCTTCCCGTTACGATGACGGTTGCAGGACGGTTTAAGGATCACCCATCATTTATGGGACACGGAGCGGTGAAGATTATCATAGTCGGAGCCGGTGAAGTCGGCTTTCATATTGCACAAAAACTGACCGACGAGAATCAGGAGGTTTTCCTGATCGACAAGGACCCGGAACAGATCAGGCGTATCAACGATAATCTCGACGTCCAGGCCATTCTGGGTTCGGGCACCAGCCCCAAGACCCTGAAGGCATCCGGCATTCTGGGTGCGGACATGCTCGTTGCTGCAACGGACAGCGATGAGGTCAATCTGATGGCCTGCCTCCTGGCCCGCCACCTCAACCCCTATCTACTCAAGGTCGCCCGCGTTCGAAGTCCCGAGTACATCGAAGAAAAAGAGCTTTTCAGCGCGAACCTCCTGGGGGTGGACCAGATCATCAATCCGGAATCCGTCATGGTCGACACCATTCGGAACCTCATGTCTTTTCCGGGCGCCTCGGACGTCGTCGATTTCGTGGACGGCAAAGTCAAGTTGATCGGCATCACCATCAACCCGGATTCTCCCCTCGCCGGTCGCCGGCTTACCTCATTTCAGGACCTGGCGGGCAGGATGCTGATCGGGGCGATCGTGCGGGGAGAACAGGTCTTTATTCCCCACGGCGGTGACACCGTTCAGGCCAAAGATCTCGTCTACGTGGTGGTTCGCCCGGACGAACTCAATGAGCGTTTGACCCTCTTCAATCTGGAGGAAGGCGTGACAAAGAGGGTCATCATCGTCGGCGCCGGTCTGACCGGAACGGCCCTGGCCAAGGCCCTTGATCGGTCAAAAACCAATGTCAAGATCATAGACCGTGACAGCCAGAGGTGTGCCGCTCTGGCCGAAGAATTGGAAAGGGTGATCGTCATCAACGGGGACGGCACGGACAAAGAACTGCTACTGGAAGAAAACATCGGCGATGTGGACCTCACGGTCGCCCTCACAGGGGACGAAGAGAGCAACGTGCTCATCTCCCTGCTGGCCAAGAACCTGGGGGCGAAACGCAATATCACCCGGGTCAGCAAATTGAGTTACATCCCCCTGGTCTCCGCCATCGGCCTCGATACGGTCGTGAGCTCGAGGCTATCCGCCATTCGTGCCATACTTCAATTCATCCGGAAAGGAAAAATCATTTCCGTGGCCCCCCTGAAGGGCGAACATGCCGAGGCCATCGAGGCGGAGGCTCTGGAGACATCGGATATCGTGAACATCCCCCTTTACAAGGTGAAGTTTCCCAAGGGGGCCCTCATCGGGGCCGTCGTTCGAGGGGATGAAATCATCATCCCCCGGGGCGACACCGTCATCAGGCCCAAGGATCGTCTGATCATCTTCACCTTGAAAAAGGTCTTACCGAAGCTGGAAAAACTGCTCACCGTCAAGCTGGAATATTTTTGATGCACCCCCTGCCTATCCTTAGGTTCCTTGGCGTTCTCATCTTTTTTCTGGGCCTTTCCATGGGCGCCCCGCTCCTCGTTTCCCTTCTCTATCGTGACGGCGCCGAGTGGCCCCTTCTCATCTCAACACTGATCACCTCAGCAGTCGGGCTCTTGATCGTTTTCCTCACCGCAAAGGGTAAAGAGAACCCTCTCAATCACAGGGACGGTGTGGCCATCGTCACCCTGGGATGGCTTGCCGCGGGCCTGGCGGGCGCACTGCCGTTTCTTCTTTCCGGATCCATCCCCGACTTCACCAACGCCTATTTTGAGTCCATCTCCGGTTTTACCACCACCGGGGCCACCATCCTCACCCATATCGAAGCCCTTCCCGAGGGCATCCTGATGTGGCGAAGCATTACCCAGTGGTTCGGGGGTATGGGCATCATCGTCCTTTCCATCGCGATCCTCCCCTTTCTCGGGATCGGCGGGATGCAGCTCTACAAGGCCGAGATTCCCAGCCCGGTCGTGGATAAGCTGAAGCCGAGGATCTCCGATACGGCCAAGACCCTCTGGAAGGTCTATATCCTGATCACCGCACTGGAGATTGGGCTCCTCTCGGCCGGGGGCATGTCCCTGTACGAGGCGGTGTGTCATGCCTTCTGCACCATGCCTACCGGCGGTTTCTCGCCCAAGGACATGAGCATCGCGCACTACAACAGTCCCTATTTTGACGGCGTGATTATGGTCTTCATGCTCCTGGCGGGGATCAATTTCTCTTTGCACTACCGTTTGATCAAGGGGGAACTGGGCATCTTCGGCCGGGACCCTGAGTGCCGCGTCTTTCTGGCCCTGGTCGGCGTGTTCATTGTCCTTGTCGCCTTCGATATTTACGGCAGGGTCTATGACTCCTTTGCGACGGCCTTCCGATACGCCGCCTTTCAGGTCGGATCCATCATAACGACAACGGGTTTTGTCACAGCGGATTATGACCGCTGGCCGTCCTTTTCCCGGAACATCCTGATCTTTTGCATGTTTCTGGGCGGCATGGCCGGTTCCACCGGGGGCGGGCTGAAAACCATGCGGGTCATGCTCCTGGCCAAACACGCCTATCAGGAGATCTTCAGGATCATTCATCCCCATGCCGTCACCACGGTCAAACTCGGCGGCAAGGCCGTACCTCAAAATATCCTGAGCAGCATATGGGGTTTCTTTGCGCTCTACCTCGGTCTTTTTGTCATCTCGGCCATGATCATGGCCGCCCTTGGTCTGGACATGGTTTCCGCCTTTTCGTCGGTGGCCGCCTGCATCTTTAATGTGGGGCCCGGTCTCGAGATGGTGGGCCCGGTCAGGAACTATCTGGCGATCCCCCTTGCCGGGAAATGGGTCCTGATCTTCTGCATGCTCCTCGGGAGGCTTGAGATATACACCGTCATCGTGCTCCTGATACCGGAGTATTGGAGGAAATAACCGCGGACAGGAAGTTTTTGGAGGCAACAACCAAAGCGACCAAAGATGGCTCTCTCGGAAGGGCGCCGGCTCTCAGGCCCAAACCTTGACCATCAGGGGGATAGCCACGAAGGTCCCGAGTGAACTGCCGATATTGGTAAAGACCACAACCATGAGAATCCGGGTGATCTTGTTTTTCCAGAAGCCCTTCAGCGAAGAGATATCCTCCGGCAGGCGTTCGAAATCCTTGACTTTCGGCCTGCCGACCAATGCCTCCACAAAACCTGAAACCCACCCGGCGGCGATCATGGGGTTGAGGGAGGTTACGGGTGAGGCAAGGACCGCGCTGAGAATGGTCACAGGGTGGGCCAGTGCCACTGCGGCCCCGAGACCTGCCAGGACGGCGTTGGCCAAGATCCACCACTTGATCATATGTGTGCCGGCCTGGGGCCCTGCCGTAAAGAAACCTGCAACGATCAGGGCCAGGATCAGGGACGGGATACCCCATTTCAAAATCCCTCCGAGCTTGCCCTTGGGGGGCATTTCCTCCAGGGCGGCCATATCAACATGCTCCAACCAGTACTTTTCGATGCCGGGCATGTGGCCGGCGCCCACGACTGCAACGATCTTCTGACCAGGAGCCGTTCTGATACTGTGGGCGAGATACTGGTCCCTCTCATCTATCAGCACCTTTCTGATCTCCGGGAAAGACTCCCCGAGATCAGAAAGGAGGGTCTCGAGGACATCTCTTTCTTTCATCTTCTCAACGTCTTCTTCATTGATATGATCGAGATCGCCTGCCGAAAGGATGGATTGGACGAGCAGTTTCATCTTGGTCCAAAGGCCCATGAGCCGCCACGCACGGCCCAGGGTCTTCCGGATATCCCTGTCTGCGAGATGGATTTCGGCTCCGACGGAATCAGCGGCCCGGATAGCCCTGACCATTTCCTCCCCGGGTTTGACATCCAGTTTCTTCCCTATCTTTTTTTGGAAGTATGCCAGCATGAGATTGGACAAGAGCAGAAAGGCCTTCTTCTCCCTGATCACCTTGAGGAGGTTTGTGTTCTGCCACTGATCCTTCTTGGTCAAAGACTGATACCTTGACTGACACAGCTCGACACAGACCGTTTCGGGCCTTTCCTCCTCAATGATCTTTTCCACGAGGTCGGCGCTTTGCCTGGACACATGGGCGGTTCCCACAAGGATGACTTCCTTGTCTTCATAGGCCCATCTATGGATGTTGGCGTCTTTTTTCATGCCTTTCTTTACTATGCCCTCCCTATTAACGCAACCTATTCCCGGCACACCAAAAACGCCCGGTGAAAATTGTTGATCTATTCGTCGACATCGGCATCCGGATGGGGGCGGAATCGGCTGTCCGACCTCAGGGTCTCAGATTTTCCGGCTTGGCCTTCGAGCCAGCCGATGGAAGAGACTTCAGGTGCGTCAAACAAAGGGACATAGGGTTTGACATCCAGAAGCGGTGTGCCGTCCACGACGTCGACCCCCTGTATATCGAGTATATTTCCCTCCACCCCCAGAAGCCTGACAACGGACAGTCCGATGGGATTGGGTCTCCTTGGAGCCCGGGTCGAAAAGAGTCCCCGCAAGGCCTTGTCCATGAAGGGTCTGACCCTCAGTTCATAACCCTTTGACAGGTGAAAACAATAGATGAGAAAGATGTGCGAGAATCCGTCAAGATCGGATAGCCCGACCGCATAGGCCTCATCAAGAACCACCTGCCCCCGTATGTCCTTTGCCCCGGCGGGCTGAATAGGCATATCCTCAGTGCCCTTGAAGGGAGAGCGGATCACCCCGATGGGCTCAAATTGAATTTTCTCTCCAGGTTTTATGCTCAATCTCCTCTCCTTTCCATTCTCGCCCTTTTCCTTCATCAGTGACGGCATGCCTTGTTCCTTTCTACACGTTGTTTTCCTTGAATCTTTCCAGTTGCCGCAAATAATAGGCCTTTCGCTCCGTGGCAAGTTGCAGGGCTTCCTCAATGGTCCTGATCGCCTCCTCCACAAGCCCGTTTACAAAATAGGCCTCCGCAAGGGTGTCCAGAAACATGGATGTCCTTTCCAACGCCACGGCCCTCTTGGCGAGTTCCAGGCCCCGTCTCCCGTCCCGAAGCCCCTTGTCCGGGGCGGTCACAAGCAGCCAGGCGAGGTTATTGAGCACAACGGCCTGCTCGGTGTCCAAGGTCAGGGCCGACTCATAGACCTGCATGGCCTCCTCATACCGATCGATCTCGTGGTATACCATGGCCAGATTGATATAGAGATCGACATTGCCGGGGTCCTTTTCGATCATTTCCGTAAGGATGTTTGCCGCTGCGCGATAGTTCAGGGGCTCTTTGACCGTGCCGAAGTCCACCCAGTATCCGATCCCGATCATGAGCATCAGATAGACCCCCATACAAATGGCCACAAAACGACTTTGTCTTTTGACAAGATCCGGTTCCTTCAACAGGCGCCACAGGCACTCCACCCTTTGTCTGATACTGAAGTGGTGCCAACTGGGCAGCTCTCTGATCCTGCCGCTGAGGAGTGCAATCTTCTCCAGGGAACGGATGGTCTGAATGGGGCTTCCCATGACCAGCGCGGAATAGAGATCGGCCTGGCGCTCGAAGTGGCGCATAAAAAAGCCCATGACATATCGGAAGTAGAGGAGCATGGAAAACATGATGGGGACGGAGAGCGTCAGGTAGTACAGGGTAAGGGCCGTGGAATCATGACGGACAAAGCCCTCGACAAAATAGGGCCGTGAATCCAGCAGGTAGACATACTTCTGCACCAGCCAGAAAAAAAGGACCATATAGGCGAGAAAAAAGAAGCCGTAAAAGAGCATGTGCCGGTAATGTGCGTGCCCCATCTCATGGGCCGTGACGGCCTTGAGCTCCTCCGTATCAAGGGCCTTCATGAGTGAGTCCGTAATAAGGATGTAACGGTACCTGGGGATGATTCCCATGATGCCTGCCGTCAGCATACGCCCTTCAAAGATGGGCCAGTCCAAAAGCCCCCGGCAGCGGAATGCCCTTTCCTCCAGAAAGGCCTTCAGTTCCCTGACCTTTTCGGAGTTCTCGAGTGGTTTACATCCCCACCAGAACCGCACAAAAGGCGGCATGAAGATGAGCAGGACGAGAAAGAAGACGGAAAAGACAATGAGCTGTCCCGACGGGTTATTCATAAATTGGTTCACACCCTCCCAGGGGCTCAGGAGAAGCAGATCAAAGGCGAGGGTGATCAGGAACCAGGGAAAGAGGATCGGCACATTGAGTCTTATATGAGAGAAAATGAACGACCTCCGCGCGATCCCCGTTTTGAAAACCTCTTCATAGGCCGGGTGAGAAGCGTGCCAGACGGTACACTGATAAAGGATAAACAGGGTTACAGCAAGGACTCCCTGCACGGCTGAGAAGGATTTCAGACCAGGAATGAGATGGATCCAGTATTTGAGGTGAAACACATAGACGTCCAGTGCAAACAGGAAAATCGAGAGTATGGACAGTCTCAAGACCAGGCCTTGATAAACTTCAGCCAGCCTGGATTCCTGCCCTCCGTCTTTCTGAGATAGCCGCGAAAACCGACGGAATGTCCGTCGGCAATATACGGCCAGGGCGAGCCACGCAACAAAGATCATGCCCAGATTATAGAGCAACGAACCTTTTGGGGCGTCCGCCGGATAGATACTAAAAATAAGCAGGACAATGATGAAGTATATGATATTATTAAACATTAGGCCACGATTTGCACGGCTTGCATGAATTTAGCCCTTTCCAATAACTGTGTGGAAATCATGATTTCCTTTCGAAT
>JBMNCO010000194.1:0-1160 GCA_049366815.1 Desulfatiglandales bacterium
ATGCACCTGGAAGAGGTGATCCGGGCCATCCACCGCGAAATGGACCGTGTCCTTGCCCCGGACCTGAACGACTTTTTGGATGCCTGCCTTGCGGACCTTCGAGCAAGGGGGGCGAGGTGATCAAGGAGGGGCCATGCCCACGGCCAAATGCGAAAAATGCGGCCACCTGTGGAACTGGCAAAATGCCCGGGGAACCCGCCTGAAGGACATGGCCTGCCCCAGGTGCAGGGCCGGAAATGTCAAGCGGGCCGTCTTTGGAAAGGATTACGTCTTTGAACTGGGCTACAAACGCCTCTTTTCCATCCCCGGGGACAGGCAAGAGGAACTTTTCAGATAGCCTTGACACCTGGCCGACCAGGGAGCCCCTTTTGCCGTATCTGGAAATGTGGGCGGCCGTGCTCGACCAGGCCGTAAAAGACGCCCTGGGATGCGGGTGCGCCGAGCTCATCCCCGCAGGAAGGCAGCGGATCATGGACGAAAGCATGGAGTGGATCCTGAGCGAGAGCACGGAGCCGGGCTCACTGAGGTGGGTCAGCGCGCTTTTTGAGGTGAGACCGGAGACCATGCGACAAAGAATTTTGAAGAAGGTAAAGCACCGGAGACTGCCGTGAGTTGCGGTTACGCCCGAACCCCAAGAGGTCTGCTCAGGCCTTTCCGCGATTATCGGCTCATCAAACGCGGGAAACGAAAGGGCAAAATCTGCATCACCTTCTTGAACGGCCACCCGAAAAACGTGTATGTTTATCCGGCTGCGGTGCGCAGATTCCCGAACGAGGAGGATTCAAGGAGATGACCCCATGAAAGCCCTGAGCATCAAACAGCCCTGGGCCTGGCTGATCGTGAACGGCGTCAAGGACGTTGAGAACCGCAACTGGCGTTCCGACTACCGGGGCCCGCTCCTGATCCATGCGAGCCGGACTTGGGACCGGAAAGGCTATGACTTTGTCTGCGACCGGCTGGGCGAATACCTGGCCTCGAAAGAACAGTTCGCCTTCGGGGCGCTCATCGGCCGCGTCGAGATGATCGATTGTGTGAGCAGCCCGGACCACCTGCCGGCCCAGAGCCGCAGATGGTTTTTCGGAGAATACGGCTTTGTATTCAAACAGGCCGAGGCCTTCACGGACCCGATCCCCTACAAGGGCCGGCTTGGTCTTTTCGAT
>JBMNCO010000195.1:0-2375 GCA_049366815.1 Desulfatiglandales bacterium
AGGCCGATGAAAATCAATCAGGGAGAATGCCGTGGAATTAAAAAAAATGCCCGTCCTTTCCTGTGATATCCTGGTGATCGGAGGCGGAGGTTCGGGCCTCAGCGCCGCTATTCAAGCCAGGGAAATGGGCTCCGATGTCCTTCTCGTATCCAAATTTCGAGCGGGATATGGGAATAATACGATGGTGTCCGGGGCGACCTTTGCGGTTGCGAGCGGATGGGCGGACCCCCGTGACAACCCGGCAGTGCTGGTCAAGGATACCCTGATCGGCGGCCGTTTTGTCAATGATCCGAAGCTGGTCGCGGCCATGGCCCAGGCATCCGGGGCACAGATGGCCTTTTTGGAGAAATGCGGTGTCAGGTTTCTCAAGCATGAAGACGGCATCCAGGCCATCCACGTCCCCGGGCACAGCTATGCCCGGCATGTTCGTGCCGAACAGCAGTCAGGACGGGGCCTGACACTGCCATTGCGGGGGTATGCCGAAGAGAAAGGGGTCCGCTTTGCCGACAGGGTCTTCATTACGAGACTTTTTTCTTCCAAGGGGGGAAGGATCGCCGCAGCCACGGGATTTACGCAGGATGGGCGTTTTTTGACCTTTCTCGCCGGCTGTATCATCCTTGCCACCGGAGGGTTCGGCCAGGTCTATCTCCACACCAACAACGCCCCGGGGATCACTGGAGACGGCCAGGCCCTCGCCTACGAACTCGGCATCCCCCTTAAGGATATGGAATTCGTTCAATTCTATCCCACGGCTTCGGGGAAAGGGGGGACTCGGATCATTCTGTATGAAGACCTCATTCTGGGTGACAGGGCCGTGCTCAGAAACAGCGACGGCGAGGATATCCTTGCAAGGCACGGCCTGCAGGATGCCATGGCGATGACCAGAGATCGGCTGGCCCGGGCGATCATGGAGGAAATTATTGAGGGGAGGGGGGTATCGGGCGGGGTGATCATGGACCTCAGAGAGGCCTCTGAACAACACCTTCTACAATATCAGTCGGCATTTGACGCTTCTGACAAGAAGGCCTTTATTGTTTCTCCTACGACCCATTTTTGTAATGGGGGCGTCGTTGTCGATGAAGCGGCGGAGACCCAGGTCCCCGGCCTCTTTGCTGCAGGAGAGGTCTGCGGCGGTGTGCACGGTGCCAATCGCATAGCGGGCAATGCCCTTTCCGAGGCCTTTTCGATGGGCGGAATTGCAGGTAGGAATGCCTCAATAAAGGCGAAAGGATGTGATCGACCGGAACTCCCGGAACGTGAGTCGGCCGCTGAGAAACTCCGTCTGGAATCTTTCCTCTCAAAGGGATTCCGACCCCTTCGGGAGCTTCGGCGTTCGATCAGGGAACTCATGTGGTATAGGGTGGGGCTTATGCGTGAGGGGAGGGAGTTGGAAAAGTGCCTGGAAGAAATTGAAGTCTTTCATTCACGCGTTTCTGAACTCCAGGTCAATAACTTCAGGGATCTCATGAGGCTGCTCGAGGTGCAGAACATGCTGATTTCATCTGAAATGGTTTGCAGAGCGGCAGTCTTGAGGACCGAGAGTCGGGGTGCCCATTACCGCAGTGACTATCCTGAAGAAAATAACGATCAATGGTTGAAGAACATCATTATCAGTAAGGGAGATTTCGGGATGGAGATGCGGGTCGCCCCGATTTCCACGGCTATGAAGAAAGGATGGTGTGGATGAACAATCCGAAGGCCTACAGTGATAAGAGTCTAATAAAACAGAAAAGAATTGGGGATGCGGCTGCCAAGGTCTTCAACAAAAAGGGCTACCTGGAAACCAATATGGACGATATCGCTGCAGCGGCAAAGATGAGCAAAGGGGGGATTTATCACTATTTCTCAAGCAAGGATGAGATCCTTTTCTTCATACTGGATAGCTACATGGACGTTGTCCTTGAAGATCTGGAAGCGCAACTTCAGGCCATGGAAGACAGCACGGTGAAAATAAAGTCTATTATTGAGCGTCACATAAACCTCTATGCCAATCATATGGCACAAGCAAAAACCCTGCTCCAAGATGCCCATTGTCTTTCTCCCAGGCCCTACAGAACGATCAAGATGAAAGAAAGGGAATATTTGCGGATTGTCACCGGGGTGCTGTCGGAATATTTTGAGGGACCGGGAGAGATCAAACGGGAGGAGCTGACGGCCATGGCCTTCCTCCTGTTCGGCATGTGTAACTGGAGCTATCACTGGTATGATCCGAAGGGCCCGATCAATCCCGAAGAACTTTCAAGGATGACCTGGGCCGTATTTCTAAGGGGGATCACAGAATACAGGAAGGTGAAGGACGGGGGTTAGTGTTTCAATGGCCGTAACACTTTAGGCTTTCGAAAATTCCCCCATTACGGAGGGGCCATGGGAATCTC
>JBMNCO010000196.1:0-8741 GCA_049366815.1 Desulfatiglandales bacterium
CAATGACGGCGACAATTTCTCCCTCATCAACCGTCAGATTGGCATTTCTCACGGCAATAAAACCATCAAAAGACTTTTGGACTGCTTCTACACGCAGCATCTAGCCCTCCTCCGACAGAGCCCTGCCCGCACGGGCCCTGACCTTTGCCAGAAAATAACCGAGAGCCCCCTCAGGCAGGAAGAAAATCAGGAGCATCAGCACGATCCCCAGGACCATGGTCCAGTATTCTGTGTATATCCCCACAACCGTCCTCAATGTGACCATGATACCGGCTCCCAGCATGGGCCCGAGAAACGAAAACCATCCCCCCAGAAGACACATGACCACGAGTTCCATGGACAGGGTCCAGAACAGGAGGTCGGGGAATACGGATCCTTCGACGGTCATGAAAAGGCTTCCCGCCACGCCCGCAAAAAAGCCGGCGATCACCAGCGCCGTCAGTTGGTGTCTCTTGACGTCGACGCCGATGGCCTCTCCTCTGGTCGGATTATCCCGTATGGCCTGCAGGGCCCTGCCGAAGGGTGAGCTTATGATAAGAAACATGAGGATCAGACACACCGTTGTAACGATGAGCGTAAAATAATAGGAACCCCTTCCGGACGAGATCATCTCCGGCAAAGGGATCCCGTGGATACCGTCATCACCTCCGGTAAAGGAGTACCATCTGAAGACAATGGCCCAGACCAAGGATCCCAGGGAGAGTTGGAGCATCCCGAAATAGAGCTTGGAAAGACGGACACAGATAATCCCCATGACCAGGCTTACCAGGCCGGCTACGAAGGGTGCGGCAAGGTAGCCCATCCAGACGGGAAGAGCCGTCTTGGTGACCATCAGTGCGGCGGTGTATGCCCCCACACCGTAAAAAACGGCGTGATGGAGCTGATAAATGCCTCCAAAGCCAAGGGCCAGGTTACAGCTTGTCGCGAGCAGACCCGTAACAAGGATAACGGCGACCAAATAAACATAGAACCTGGGCAAAAAGAAGGGAAGCACCAGAAGAATGACAAAGACCAAGACAGTCAATCCGAGTGATTTTCGACCGATCAATCCATTGAACAAAATGCGCCCTCCTTACCATGTAGATTTAAGAAGACCCTTGGGGCGGAAAACGAGTACAACAACAACAGCGACATATGGGAACACAATGGCAAACTGGGGCCATACAAGAATGCCGATTGAATCCGTGAGACCGAAGATGAGCGCGCCGAGCAAGGCGCCCCAGATATTCCCGAGCCCCCCCATGATGACAATGAGGAAGCCCTCCATGATAATCGTGTGGTCCATGCCCTGGGCGATGTTCTGTGTAGGGGCCACCAGGGCCCCGCCGAGACCGCCGAGCAGACATCCGATGACGAACACACTGGCAAAGACCCAACTGACATTGATGCCCATGGCCCCGACCATCTCTCTGTCCACCGCCGCCGCCCTTGAAATCTTGCCTATTTTCGTCTTGTTGGTGAGCACCCAGAGGCCGAGGGCGACAAAAGGACCAAGGCAGAGGAGAAAAACATTGTACCGGGGCAGAGGAAGGCCGAAGATGGAAAGGGATCCTTGAAAAAAGGCCGGAGCGGTTAGAGAGCGATAGTCAGAGCCATAGACCAGCTTCACCAAATCCGCAAAGACGAGCATGCAGGAAAAGGTGAACAGCATGAGCATGATGTGGTCTCTTTCATAGAGGTGACAGAACAGCACCCTTTCCAGTATGAGACTGATCAGGGCCACCCCCAACGGGGCCAAGATCAGGGCAAGCCAGAAACCAGGACCGGAACCGATCGCGGTGGCGACGCTATAGGCCAGGAAGGCCCCGATCATATAGAGGGACCCGTGAAAGATATTGGGGATTCTGAGCACCCCGAGAACAAAGCTCAGGCCGGATGCAACAATGAAGAGAATCGTCGTCCGGCTCAGTCCCACCAGGACCTGCTGGGCCACCCCGGCAAATGTGATGGTCGATGCCAGTTCCATCTTGAATCCTTCCTCCCCTCAGAGATCATATGCCGCCGACGGGTGCGAATCCGGAAATGAGGATCCCCGGATTCGCGCCGACAGCCGTCAGCGGGCAGGTATCAGCAAAAAATATCCACAGACAAGGCGTTAGGCTGAACGCTGAATGCTGACAGCAGACCGCTCCGTCCGGAGATCAGGGATTTCCGGACAAAAACCGGTTATTCCCCGCGGTAACTGTTCAGGTTGGTTAGGCTGTAGGCTAAAGGCTATGAGTTTCCGAACCCTTCGCTATCCGCGCATTGATCGAAACAGGGCGCCCAAAACCTTCTCGGCTTCCACAAATTTTGATTCACAGGTAGAAATTTCACGTTCATAAGAATACCCCAGACGCTTTGAAAGGCCAAGCCGGTCGTGCAACTCCCTTTAGAAGCCAAACGCGGTTTCAAAAAATCCGAGATACTCGGCCCGACTCTCACGATGGATCAGAAGGACCACTTCATGAGCCCGTTCAAACGCTCTGAGTTTCCCATGATCACGCCTGTTCCCTTCCTGCTACACCTCACAGCCTAAATGCCTACAGCCTATCTGGCTGAGTAGTTACTCCCCGCGAAGTTTCTTGACTTCCTCAATGGAGGGCATCAGTTTCTCGCCCGGTATGGTCACGACATCGGAGGCAATAAGAAATTCATATTCGGGGACCTTTTTGGTGTAACCCACAAACATGGGGAGCATGGCCTGATGGTCGTAGGCCCGCATGGTGACCTTTCCGACCGGGCTGTCAACCGTCATGCCCTCGACGGCGTCGATGAGCTTTTCGCTGTCGATCTCGCCCGCCTTCTTATAGCCTTCCGAGATATATTTGGCTGCGAGGTAGCCGTAGAGCGCACCGACCGTGGGATACCGGTCATAGGCCTTCATGAATTCCGCCACAAAGGCCTTGTTCTCAGGGGTTTCAGGATAGTAGAAATGGTAGTTGCATGTCCCCAGGAGGCCTTGAGGGGCATCGGGGCCCAGGGGTTTGATGGTGGCGAGCTCGGTGACGGTGTGTAAATAGAACGGGACCTTCTCATGAAAACCGGTTGACATGGATGCCTTCAGGAACGGTACATTATCACGTCCGCCCGTACCCAAAATCAGCGCATCCGGCTTGGCGGAAAGGATCGCGGTGATATACGGCGTAAAATCAGGCTCACCGACCTTCCACCAGGACTGGCCGAGCAGATTCGCTTCAGGTTTGAGCTTTTTGAGATAGGCCCATACGTCTTCACAGATCGCATGGCCGTACTCGTAGTCGGAACCCGCCATCCAGTAGTTCACCCAGGGTTTCTCGGCAAGGTATATGGCTCCCGCCTTGGCGGCCATGACCGTATTTTCGCTGACCCCGAAGATATAGCGGTGACCCTTTTCACCGGTTATCTTCGCGCTCTTGGAAAAGGTCACGAAGTAAGGGATCTTCTCCTTCTTGGCCAGATCCGATACGGCGAGGGTCACGGCACTGCTGATGGTCCCCACCAGGATATCCACATTCTCCCTCATGACCAGTTCTTTGGCCGCGGCCAGCCCGATGTCCACCTTGAACTTGGTGTCCCTGGTGACAACTTCTATCTTCTTTCCCAGGATGCCTCCCTGGGCATTGATCTTATCCATTTCACTTTTGAAGGCATCCCGAACATCATTGGTGTAGGCGCTCGCTGCGCCGCTGTAACAGTCCACCAAACCTATCTTTATTGTCTTTGCCGCGTGGGATGAGGTGGTGCTGAAAAGTAGACCTAAAAGCGCCATCACACAGATCATTACTGCTGAAACCTTTTTCATTCTGAAGCCCTCCTTTTCTCTTTTAGGTTTGGTTATGGGTGTCCGGTTGGGATTTTGCCCTTTCGATCACGTCTTCAATGACCGACCGTTGGGAACGCCTTTCAAAGACAAAGGCCTTACAGATTCCAAAACCGGCCTTTGAAACCCCTCGGCCCCGCAGGGCCCTGCCCAGGGGAGTGGGTGTCTTGACATACAAAAGGTCTTGAACATCACCATCTTTTCATTCCAACAGGCCCGGCAGGAAAAGGGCAATCTGGGGTAAGAATATCAAAATAATATTACAGAGAATCAATGCCAGCAGCAGCGGGAACACCCCTTTGAATATGGTCTCCAAGGAGACATCTTTGGCAATTCCGCTTACCACGTAAACGTTGATTCCCACAGGGGGCGTGATCACCCCCATTTCGCAGATCAGTACAATCGTCACACCGAACCAAATGGGGTCAAAGCCGAGTTTGACGGCGACAGGATAGAAAATAGGGATGGTGAGCAGGATCATCCCAAGGGAATCCATAAAGCATCCGCCCCCCAGATAGATAAAGATAATAACCGCCATGATGGCCCAGGGTGGCAGCGGGAGCCCGGCCACCCACTCGGCCAGGATATAGGGGATCCTCGTCACGGCCAGGAAATGGCCGAACAGCGTAGCGCCCGCGACGATGACCAGGATCATGCATGTCGTGGCCACGGACTGCTTGGCTGCCAGCAAAAAGTTCCCCCAGCTCAACTGCCGCCTCGCCAAGGCAATCAGAAGGGTAATAAAGGCGCCCGCGGCCCCGCCCTCGGTAGGGGTAAAATAGCCCATGAACAGCCCACCCATGACCAGTATGAAGATGAGCAGCATCTCGATGACCCCCGAGAGTGACCGCAACTTCTCCCACAAACTGGTTTTGGGCCCTTGAGGACCAAGCTCAGGTCTTATTTTGACCTGGATATAGATGGCCAGGATAAAAAGCAAGGACAAAAGGATGCCCGGAAGTATACCTGCCGCAAAGAGCTTCCCGATGGACTGTTCAGTCATGATGCCGTAAATGATCAGAATCACGCTCGGAGGGATAAGGATACCGAGACTCCCTCCCGCTGCGACGGTTCCCGTGGCGAGCCCCATGTCATAATGATATCTCTTCATCTCGGGCAAGGCCACGGTGGCCATGGTGGCGGCCGCCGCATTGGTGGACCCGCATATGGCCGCGAAACCGGCACATGCCCCGATGGTCGCGATGGCCAGGCCGCCGGGGAAATGCCCCAGAAAGGCATACGCCGTGTCGTACAATCTGCGGCTTATTCCGGCATGAAAAGCGATCTGTCCCATAAAGATGAAAAGGGGGACGACGGTCAGGTTATATGAGCCGAACGTTGAGAAAAAATCCTTGGCCAGAAGCCTCAACCCCGCACTCGGGGTCACGATGTAGCAAAAACCGACAAGCCCTACCAGGGCCATCACGAAACCGACGGGCATTCTTGAAAACAGTAGAATGATCAGGACCACCAGGCCAATCAGCCCCACTGTTGTGGGATCCATCTCCTTGCTCCTTTCAGTGACAACACGGGAAACACGTCATGCAGACGGTCGTTGGGACACATGCCCTTAACACATGGGGAATCAGTCCGGCCACCCGAACCACGCCTCCTCCCTTCTGGTTATGACCAGCAGAAAATCTATGAAGAGGACCACGAAGACGACAAAAGAACAGAACGCGATACCGTGGAGGATCGGGAAGAAGGGGATCTGCAACGTTGGGGACACCTCTCCCGAGACTTGAAGGGCGTGACCGTATTTTGCACTTTCCACGGTGAGCAAACCGAACAGCAGGAGGCCGAAAACGTGCGTGACCAGGAATACGATCCATTGAATCCGTTGAGAAAATTTTCTCACGATGACCTGAACGGCTACGTGCCCGCGCTGCACAGTGGTCTGGGCCAGGGAAAACCCGGCCAAAAGGGCTCCCAAAAACCCGACGATTTCCCAGGTGCCGAGGATGGGCCTCCTGAACAACCTCAAGACGATGTCGGCACAAGTCAGGCACATCATTACCACGAGGCTGCCCACCGCCACCCAATTCAACAACCGACACAACCAGTGGACCGACCGAATAAAGCCTTGCATTCTTTACCCCTCTGAATCGAATCCTGCAGGAACCTTGGATCTGCGCGAGTGGTTGGCTCAGGGGAGGGTAAAAATTTACCCTCCTCCCGATTTTACTGTTGATGCGCCTTCAGATAATCGAGACAGAACTGCAGGGCCTCCTCGGCAGGCAGGCCCATAGCCTTTTTGTTTTGGACGTACTCGTCGAGGATGGGACGAATCAGGCTCGTCCACCGGGCGTTTTCCTCTTGAGACAGGGAAATGATTTCACCTTTTGCCTCCAGCAGGGCCTCCCTCCCCCCCTCGTCAAGCTCATCCCAGAGTCTGCCCTGCTTCTCCATATACTCTTTATTGATCTGCTCTATGGTGTCTTTGATGTCCTGGGGAAGGCTGTTCCATTTGTTTTTGTTCATCACCACATAGGCGGTATTCACATAGGCGGAACCGTATACGGTCGTATACTTCACGACGTCGGCGAGCTTCCATCCCTTCAGGGCCTCGAAGGGGGCCGTGACACCTTCCGTCACGCCTTTCTTCAAGGCATCATAGGCCTCCCCCATGGACATCGCCACGGGTGCCGCTCCCAGGGCCTGCATAACCTTTGCACTGGTGCCTGTGGCCCGAATTTTTCGTCCTCTGAGGTCCTCCAGGTTTCTGACCGGCATTTTCATGTTCAGGCGGTGTGGCGGAGATGTGTGCAGGTAAACAAGCTTTACACTTTCAAATTCCTCGGGCTTGAATTTGTCGAAATAGGCATTGGCCATCTTCGTGGCGATATACCCGCTCTGGTAACCGAGGGGAAGATCAAGGACCTCGGTCAAGGGAAAGCGCCCCCTCGTGTAGGAGCAGAAACTGTCCCCGATGTCGGCAATACCGGTCTCCACGGCGTCAAACATCTCGCTTCCACCCACGAGACTCCCTCCCGGGAAGGAAACAACCTTCACCCTCCCATCCGTCCTCTTCTCCACCTCCTTGCCCCACTCTTGCACGAGCAGGGTGTTCTTGTGAACGGGCGGAAAGACGTTGGCAAATCTGAGGGTAATCGTCTCGGCCCGGCCTTCTGACGACACAACCAGCGACAAGGACATACAAAAAAATGCTCCCAATAGGACCACTAATGATTTCCTCATTCCATAACCTCCTCTTTATTTTGAGCCTTTGAAAAAACCCGGGGGGGGACCCGGCTGAAAAGCAATGCCATGGTGCACTCTTCTATCCATCACCTCCCTTCCGGCCTTATGGGCCTTTATGTACTATCTTTAAAAGTCCCGGTCAGGCATGACCGCCCTGAGACCTCCTTTTGTGCACAGACCTTTTCCGTTACGGATAGGTTCAACTGATGGCTGAGATGAAAATCTGTTCCTGAGGTTTCAGTTTTCCGAGAATCGATGACAGACGGGAAGGATTTTTTTTTGAGATCCGGAGGATAGGTAAATATACAGAAAGACCCTGCGTTGTTGTTACGGTTTCTTGGTTTCATTTTGCGAGGCATCTTCATAAGTCCCGGGATGTTTTAAGGCTATGAGAGACACCGGACCTTTTCCCTGCATCATCTCATTGGGCCGATTCACATTGGAAATGACAACTCCAGCCAGGTTCTGTAACATGCACCCAAGTCCGAACAGTTAAAAACATAATGGGATGTTTTCTTTTTGTCAAAGCAAATTATTCCTGTACACAGGATCGAATCGCTGGAAACAGGACAAAACATGACCTGTTTGACCGTGTTGCAGCAGGAGCTTTTCTGCAGGGTAAGGGCAGGATGCGGAAAAAGTTGATCATTATCGTGAACCCGGTCTCGGGTAAGGGGGTCGCCCTGGAGAAGGCTGGAGAGGCCAAGCGTATTCTGAGACGAGTCGGGGTGGAGGCCGATCTTATCCAGACCCGCTCTCCGGGTCATGCACGTCAGCTCTCTGCAAAATGGGCCGACTGCGCCGATGTGCTCATCAGTGTGGGAGGAGACGGGACCCTGAACGAATTGGTCAACGGCGTGGTTGATGCCGCATCCGACACCCCGATCGCCGTGATACCCACCGGGACGGCCAATGTGGTGGCCAGGGAATTGGGCCTGCCAAAGGGCCTGGAGGCTCAGGTTATGATTGCTGCGGAAGGCCCCCTTCGGCGGCTGGATCTGGGTCGAGCGGGGGATCGCTGTTTTGCCATGTGCGCCGGAGCCGGGTTCGATGCCGCCGTGGTGAAGGCCGTGTCAGAAAGGCGGACAAGGCTCGGGATTTCCATGTTCAGTTATGTGATACCGGTCATTCGAGAGGCCCTGGGCTATCCGTATCCCGCTATGAGGGTCCTGGTGGATGGTGCGGTCGCAGATGAATCCGCCTCTTTTGTTGTGGTCGCCAATATGGGGCTCTACGGCGGTGTATTCCGCCTTTTCAACCATGCCCTGCCCGACGACGGGCGGTTGGATGTTCGCTGTTTCAGGGGCAAAGGGGTCCGCGATCTCTTTCGTTATGCATGGGCGGCCTATTGGGGGCGTCTTGACGATCTCATGGACGTATCCTCATACCAGGGAACCGATATCTCCCTTGAGGCGGATAAAGATGTCCCCATCCAGATCGATGGAGATCCCGGCGGTAATCTGCCCGTCTCTATCGTCTGCCTCCCCAAGGCCGTCTCGTTTTGCACTCCCCGGTAAGAACTTCGACAAAAAGAGCATACCCCCTTGAAACCATTAAAAATTCGTGACACTTTAGCCCTTTGAAAAATTCGAAAGGCATGCACCCTTTCTGAAGTGACCAGCGGGAGCTTCGGAACGTAAGAAAGGGTGCATGATTTCCACACAGTTATTGGAAAGGGCTAAATTCATACGAAAATTCAATCTTTTCCTAGTCAGGCTCAGCAAGCATTTCTATCAACTCCTCCCGGGTAAAGCTCTTG
>JBMNCO010000197.1:0-4713 GCA_049366815.1 Desulfatiglandales bacterium
GAAGGGCAAGGGCATGCGTCTGACAAAAAGCGGGAAGAAGAAGCAGTGACCTGAGCGGCCTATTGGGGCTTTTCCGGGCGTTCCGAGAACCGCCGATCCCCCGTCATTCCCCGCTGTAACCGTGCGCTTTTCTGTGCCCTGTTCCTTGCCGAACAGATGCCCCAGACAGGGAAGACGTACAGGATCAAGCAACACCTTCGAACAAAGCCGTCCTATGGGACCGGCGGGAATGCGGCAAGACCCAGGTTTTGACCGCCGTTTCTGTTTATGTGCCGGTCGCCACTGCGAAAAGCGGATGTAACCACCCAACCAGATAGACTTTAGGCATTTAGGCTGTGAGGTGTCGCAGGAAGGGAACAGGCGTGATCATAGGAAACTCAGAGCGTTTGAATCGGCTGATGCACATCCGGAAATGAGCATTCCCGGATTCGCGCTAACAGCCCTCAGCGATCAGCTATCAGCAAAAGCTTTGCAAAGACAAGGCATTACGCTGAGTGCTGAATGCCGATAGCAGACCGCACCATCCAGAAATCATGTATTTCTTGATGGAAACTGCTAATAGCCTTTAGCCTACAGCCTAACCAACCTGAACAGTTACAAGCGGATAAGATTGGACGATCCGTTCCTCTGCAGAATTTTATGGAATTCGAGTGTGACGCCATTTGAAAAGGCGTCACAAATAGAGGCATGTCACCGCTTTCCAATACAATACCCACAACACGGACAACGATACCCCAATGAGATTATTTGATTATTGATCGGACACTCGTGATAAGCTATATCATATTTGACATTCTCTCCGGTTAGACCGACAATGGAGGCCGATCAAAGAAAACACCGCTTGGAAAGGAACACAGCATGTCAAAACTGATTAAGGAAAAAGGCGAGAAAGGAAGGCTCCACGTTCGATCCGGCCTGATGGGCGAGTCCCTCGTCAGCAAGGAATTGCTCTACAGGACAGAGGCCGAAGAGTATTTCAGGATGCATCCGGAAGTCAATGTGATGAAAATCGGGGGACAAAGCATTATTGATCGGGGGGCGAAGGCGGTCCTTCCCATCCTGGACAGGCTTGTGGAGGCCAAGGAGAAACACAAGATCATTCTCATGACGGGTGGCGGCACCAGGGCGAGACACGTATACAATATCGGTGTGGATCTGGGCATGCCGACGGGCGTGCTCTCAAAGCTGGGGGACAAGGTCTCCTGGCAGAATGCAGAGATGATCAGCGTCCTCCTGGCAAAGCACGGAGGCGTCAAAATCGGCCATGGGGACAACCTGGAGCAGTTGACCATGTTCTGCCAACTGGGCTATCTGCCCATCACCTACGCCATTCCGCCGTACGGATATTTTGAACACCCGGCCGAATACGGTTCTATTCCCCCACACAGGACAGATTGCGGGGCCTTTCTCCTCGCGGAGAACATCGGTGCCCGGTCCCTGATTTTCCTGAAGGATGAGAAAGGGCTCTTCGACCAGGATCCCAAAAAGGTCAAGAAATCCGAACACAAGAATCTCACGTTCTATGACCGGATTTCAGCACGGGAACTCCTTGAGATCGATCTGGACGACCTGATCATCGAGAGGCCCATCTTGACCCTGCTCCAGAGGGCCAAGTGTCTAAAAGAACTTCAGATTATCGACGCACTTCACCATCCGGAGCATATTCTTGCCGCACTGGATGGTGAGCACGTCGGGACGATTATCTATAAAGATTAATGAAAAGTCAGGGCCTGCTGCGGTAAACCGGACTCCGATCCCCATCAGGCCTTGTCCTTTTTCTCAATTTCCAGGTATACGATCTGAGCACCGGTGGCCTTTGCGATTTGATCCAGTTCCTGTTTGCGGACATGTTTGGGGTAGATTTTAATGTCTCCCCCAGCCACTCCGACGACCCGGAAACGAGGTTTCCTTTCACCCTTTTCGACCTTGCGTCTTTCTCGTACAAAAATTTGGGTAGCCATGGTATACTCCTTTTATTAGTTGTTGTGAAGATAGATGCCAACCTATGACGTGTTGATTAGATAATATATCCTTAAAGGATATATGTCAATAAAAAATGCCCAGAAAAAGAACATCCGATGAATATCGACTCCAGGGTAAGAGGCAACGCTATATCCAGCCCTCCATTCTGATGGGTCTCTATGGGAAGCACTCATACGGCTATGAGTTAATCCAGGACATCCAGAAGTATGGATTTGTCGAGGGGCAGGCCCCGCCGGGGATGATTTATCGCCATCTCAGGCAGTTGGAAGAGGATGGATTGGTCCGGTCAACCTGGGAAACGGGGGGGTCCGGTCCGGCGAAACGCATGTATGAACTCACGAGCGAGGGGCAGGATGTCCTCAGGCTGTGGATTGAGCACATGGAAAGGCATGCAGAGAACCTCCATAACTTTATCTCCGCTTACCGTCAGTTGGACAAACAGCCTCCGGTTCGGTAGCCATGCGCTGTACCTCCGGCTTCTTCGATTTAAGGGCGCAGGCGACAACGATTCTCACGATAAAGCCCAGGGCGGGATTTGAGGCCTGGCGAGGAAAACGCCGCCGACCGGAAAGCTACGGGTAGGGGGCGTCTGTTTCCTTATTCCTGTATGATTCGGTATCCGGATGGTCTCAAAAAATCAAACACACTCTGGTCGCCTGTGAGGTGGCCGGCCCCTACGATAACCAGGGCGTTACCCTTTTCACGGGCCAGTCTTTCGATTCGAGACCCCCAGCGTTTATTCCTTTGGGTGAACAATCGGTCGTACATTTCGGGAAAGTCATCAAAACTCTTCTTGATGAGGACATCGAGGCCTTCTTCGTCACCCGTCAGCCATGCCTGCAACATCCGGGGGGCCAGTTCCTCAAGGAGGTCTATCTCTTCCAGGGTCCTTCTCAGGGTGGCATCCGGTTGGAGCCTGCCCAGCTCATTAAAGAGATCGATCTGATATTCCGGAGGCTCCAGATAAATAAGCTCTTTCCCGTCTCGTTTCGCCCTTTGAAAAAAGTGGAGATCTATCCCGTAACTGGAGTCGAAACCCAATTTCTGGTAAGCGAGGACCGCAAGGTTGACCGCACAAAACCAGGGTCTGAAGCGCTCAAACAGGGTCACCGTCAGTCCCAATTCATCCAGTTTCCCTCGAAAGAGGTCATAGGTGGTCGGAGAGACGGTCTGCTTCAGTGTCCGGCCCTCCGGAAGAAGGCCCGCGCTCAGGAATTTCTGCTGCAGGCCGGGATCCAGGAGACTTTCCGGATTGGTCTCCAGGACAATCCTTTCACAGTCCCTGTAGGCCTTCTCAATCTCGGCCGCAAGCGGATAGACATCCCGCTTCATCACGTGCAGAGAGCCGAGAAAGTAATAGGTATTGCCATTGGCCTCCATGGACCAGAGAAAATGCCTGTCTGAAGAGGTATCACCCCGGGCAAGGGCAAGGCCTTGAAAAACAAAAAGGCCGATGAGGCCGAGAAAAAGAACGAGCCTTCGGCCGTTCCATGGATTCCTGGAAAAAGCGTATCTCATTGTAGGTCCTCCAGTGCGTAACGGTGTTGAACGCCCGTGTCCCCGGTCTGTCTTGTCCGGATTGGAATCGGCCGCATCCGGCCAGAGGGTTGAAGGAAGCCCTCCGAATACAGAAGGGGCATCCCAATGGGACGGTAACAAGCCATTTTGTAAAGGTATGCAAGATTCTGACCGGACACCGTCGCCATGTGACATTTATAGGACCCCACGCCATCGGGATTTTTCCGAAACCATACACAAACCCCCTGGCCCGGGCCATGACATGTGTGATACACCGCAGGTCCTGTTGCTGGATCGCCTTCCGGCCCGGTGAGGACCGATCCAGGCCCTGTTGAATCCTTTCAGAAAAGGAAACGATCATGACACTTCCTATTGGAAAAGCCTTTATCGCCTATTGCTCACCGGCCGGCAGCACACAACACGTGGCCCGGGTCATGGAACGAAAACTCCGATCCCTGGAGGTCCCGGTCACCGTCATTGACCTGGCCAGGGAAACCGATCTGCCTCTCATCATTTCCCAAATACGGGAAGCAGGGGGCAATCTCTGCCTCTACGTCGGATCTCCGGTGTATGCGTTGCACCCCCTGCCTCCGGTCATGACATTCATAGAGGCCCTTCCAGTGGTGAACGGTGGGTATTCCGTGCCTTTTATCACCTGGGGGGGCGTGAACAGCGGCACGGCCCTGCACACCATGGAAAGGGCGTTGAATAAAAAGGGGTATCCTGCCCTGGGAGGCGCCAAGGTTTTGGCGCCCCACTCCCGCATGTGGGCCCACGATGCCCCGCTGGGAAAAGGCCACCCCGACAGCGAGGATGAGGCCATGATTGAGGAACTCGTGGAGACCATAGCGGCCAGATGCAAAACAGGACAACCACAGCCCCTCTCCCCTCCCCTCCTGGACTATCAAAACCAGGAAACCCGCGAACTGGCGGAACAAACGCCCTTCGAGGCCGCCAAGACCCGTTTTGATCCCATAGATTTCAGGGAAGATCTGTGCACCCAATGCGGCCTCTGCGCGGAGGATTGCCCTGTAGGGGCGATCACCCTCACGCCCTATCCCGAAATCGGCCCGTCTTGCATCTCCTGCTGCAACTGCATACGGTGCTGCCCCGAGGGCGCCATGACCGCGGATCTATCCAAGAACCACGCCGCGATCCAGGCCAAGGCGGTGAAATTCCATGAAAGGCCCTTCACCCGCATCTTTGTGTGAA
>JBMNCO010000198.1:0-18960 GCA_049366815.1 Desulfatiglandales bacterium
TAAGGCTTGGTCTTCTCAAAGACCAGACAGCATTCCTCAACGGCCTCTTCGGCCTGCTGGGTGGACATACTGCTGGTCTTTCGGACAAAAGCAAGGGTTCTTCCGAAATACAGAGGGATCAGGGCCTCCATCATCCGGTCCGGATCAAAGAGGCCGTCACGATACCCCACCGCCATGTCATAGAGGGTTCTTGCCCAGAGATCTATGGGGAAGGCAAACATCTTTTCATTCATATGTTTGATTTCCAGGATTTTTTGGAAGACGTCCTTGGACAGGACCTCCTGGAGGATTTCCTTGTGCAGATCAAACCCTTCATGGAATTTTTCCAGAAGCTTCCTGGTATTCACTTCCACTTTAGGAGGCATCTCCACCTCCCCAAGGCCGAAGCCGTAAATCGCCGTGGGCCTGCTGTATTTCACGCGCATCCAAAGGGATTCAAAATGGGACATCATGGTGAAGACAGTCCCGACTACCTGCCGGAACATGGACCCCAGGGCCGCCGCCGGGTCCTTGGGCCGATGTATTTTGGGTCTGCCCATAAAAGACTGGCAGATCTGCGCGCCACGGTTGATGGCCGTGGTGGTCATCCAGATGTCGATCCCGAAATTGGCCACGGCCTCATCCCAGAGGTCACTTTCGAGGTAGGTTTTTGCCAGCTCGGCACTAAACCCGAAATCGCCGCCGATGGGCTGACGGACCCTTCGGCCGTACAGGGCGCGTGAAAGGGGGTAGGCGATGCCGTTGGTGATCGTGCCGTCATACTTGTGTCGGACATACAAGGGCGCCACGTAGTCAAAATCGCTGAAAAGGGGCTCGGCCAGGTGTTTGATCCACTCGGGTGTGATGCTCTCAAGGTCGGCGTCAACGACCACGACCGCCTTGGCCTGCAGGTCCACCACCTTCTGAAAGAGGTTCTTGAAGTTGTTGCCCTTTCCTTTGATGCCGGGAGGCGTGGAAATATAGATCTTCGGGATCTGTGTGGGCGTATTCAGGAAGGCCTGCTTGGTGTTGTCAGGGGAATCGTTGTCGCAGTTGACAATCACGGAAGGGATATCAGGAAAGTATTTCACCAGCCCCTCACTGGCCTTCATGGTCGGAAAACTGATTGAATCCGCTTCGTTATACGAAGGAATGGCGACCACGAGATCCGCCCTGACGATTCCTTTGGGATTCACTTCCTTTTCAAACATTTCAGGGAAAACCTCCCTCTATTTCTTGTATGAGTTCCAAGACAGCCCTGTTCCATCCCCGCGGTCCCGATTGCGCTGTGATTCTCAACCCGGGTATGGTCCGTTCAAGACCCGGGAAGCGCCTGTCCGATCGTATCAAGACGGGGTGGGTGGTCTCTTTGAGCATGCTGAAGTCATTCGGGCTGTCCCCGAGTCCGACGGTGACTAATCGCGCAGACTTCTCTTTATACCATGAAATCAGGTTTCTTACCGCCTCGGCCTTGTCGTTTTTGCCGTGAAGGTGATAAAAACGCCCCCCCACAGATACACGGAGGCCCCTGGTTTCTGCGGCCCTTTCAAGAAGGGACGGGCTTTCTTCATGTGACGACTCCAGGACGAAGGGCTCATCATATTCCCGCTGGGCCGCAAGCCGGCAGGTTTCATGATCAAGGCCCGTAAGCTCGGAAATTTCCTCGATGCTCATTTCCGAAAGGCCTTTCATCCTCCAACCCAATTCTTTACGAATGGCCTCGAAGGCCTCCACCAGGACACTGTGCGCCGGACCCAAGGCCCATACGTAGAGGCCGTTGATCAAAACGGCCTCCTGGGGCGGTTCCTGAAGGGCTTGTTGCGGGAAAAAGATTCCGCCCCCATTTTCAGAGACAAAAGGGGCTGATATCCCGAGATCGGCCCTCAGGATCTCCATTTCCGCCCTGGTCTTGCTGGAGACCATGCAGATCGGAATCCCGCGGCTCCGACACGCATCAAGGGCGGGCTCGGCCTCTTTCCATCCGTAGGTTTCGTGATCCAACAGCGTGCCGTCCAGGTCGGTGAAGATAACAATCAGGGGGATATCGTACCTCCCTCTATTGGACATCTTCGGTCTATCCTTTCGATCTCTTTAGGAGAATCTTCTCTTTTCAAAAACGAACGGGCAGCGCTCCGACATTCGCGAAGGAACCAGGGCTTCAGGCGGATGTAACGCCTCTCAGAAAAGCTTCTTCTGGAACTGTCCCTTTTCCTCCATTGTGATACCGAAGTGATCATAGGCCAGTCGGGTAACGACCCTTCCCCGGGGTGTCCTCTTGATGTATCCCAACTGAATCAAAAAGGGTTCATAGACATCCTCGATGGTATCCTTTTCCTCGCTCACAGCCGCCGCCAGGGTGTCCACCCCGATGGGGCCGCCATCAAATTTTTCGATGATGGTCAGCATGATGTGACGATCCATCTTGTCCAGACCTCGCTCATCAACGTCCAACATCTTCAAGGCCCTTCTGGCCACCTCCCATGTGATTTTTCCGTCGGCCTCCACCTCGGCATAATCCCGAACCCGCCGCAGGAGTCTGTTGGCGACCCTGGGCGTCCCTCTCGATCTTCTCGCGATCTCATAGGCCCCTTCATCATTGATCGGTATCTCCAGCAGACCTGCAGAGCGCGTCACAATGGTCTTGAGGTCCTCGGGTTTATAGTAATCCACTCTGAGGATCACGCCGAAGCGTTCCCTGAGGGGAGGCGTGAGAAGACCGGCCCTTGTCGTGGCCCCGACAAGGGTGAAGGGCGGCAAAGTGATCTTCATGGTCCTGGCGGAAGGTCCCTGGCCGATGATGATATCCAGGCGATAGTCTTCCATGGCCGGATAGAGTATTTCCTCCACGACGTGATTCAACCGGTGAATCTCATCGATGAAGAGGACGTCCTTGGGCTGAAGGCTTGTCAGTATAGCGGCAAGATCTCCGGGCCTTTCAATCACCGGGCCGGAGGTGCTGTTGATGTTCACATTGAGCTCATGGGCGATGATATGGGCAAGAGAGGTCTTTCCGAGACCCGGGCTGCCGTGGAAAAGGACGTGATCCAGGGCATCGGAACGGCCCCTGGCCGCCTTGATAAAGATGCCGAGGTTCCTTTTGATCTCATCCTGTCCCACATATTCCTTTAGGGTCTGGGGTCTCAGGCTGATCTCTGCCGGGATTTCATCCGGCTGGAGATCCGGATCTATGATTCTTTCTGTCATAGGAGCACATCATGAAATCATCAGGCGAGCAATTTCAGGCCCTCTTTGATGATTCTTTCCAGGCTGATTTTCTCTAAACCGGAACTGGCCTTGTCAATGGCCGTCTTTGCCGATTTTACCGGGTATCCGAGATTTATCAGGGCGGACACGGCATCCTCAATGACCCTTTTGTCATCACCGGAGGCCAAGGGTTGGGTGGTGATGGGCCGGTCCCCCATAATCTTGAGCGCCTTGTCCTTGAGTTCCAGGGCGATTCTCTCGGCTGTCTTCCTCCCCACGCCCGGAATGGATTGGAGGCGAGGCGAATCCCCCCGGGCCATGGCCTCGATCAGTTCCTCCGGACCGATACCCGAAAGTATGTTGATGGCCAGTTTGGGCCCTATGCCCGACACGGATATGAGCATTAAGAAAATGGACTTTTCCAGGATGCTCTGAAACCCGAAAAGGAGCAGGGCATCTTCCCTGACATAGGTGTAGATATGCAGGCCAACCCTCTGGCCCTCCTCAGGCAGGGCATAGAAGGTCGAAAGCGGGACCAGGACCTGATAACCGACACCGCCGTTTTCGATGATCATGGACTGCGTTGTCTTTTCTAATATTCTCCCACTTAAGTGTGCAATCATTTCATCCTGCGCGTCAAGGGTCCACGCCTCTCCCGGGGAAGGGCACTGCGGGGTTTGGCGCAAAGAGATAGGGTTTCCCTTCCTCTCAACCGGAATCGGTCACAGTGTCTCCTTAGCCGCACCTATTTCCTGATATCGTATTTTGACCAGTTGAGATGGCAGATGGCCGCCGCAAGGGCATCGGAGGTGTCGTATGATACCGGCTTTTGCACGTTCAGAATGACCTGAACCATGCTCCGGACCTGCTCCTTGGTGGCCCTGCCATAACCGACCACCGATTTCTTTATCTCGAGGGGCGTGTATTCAAAGATTTTGACACTGCATTGAACAGCCGCTATCAATACGGCGCCGCGCGCATGTCCGATCTTTAGGGCGCTCTTGACGTTCTTGGCGAAAAACACATCCTCGATGGCCAGTTCCTGGGGCCGGTAGCGGGTCATAATCTCCACCATCTCCAGGAAGATGTGGTGGATTCTCTGGTGGAAAGGAATCTTGCTTGACGAGGTGACGGCACCTGAATGGATGCAGGCCATCCGGGCGCTTTTCTTTTCGATCAGGCCGTATCCGGTCGCCATCGAACCGGGATCAACCCCGATTACGAGCATCAGCCCAGGGCCTCCAGGACCTCGTCGGGGATATCAAAATTGGCATAAACGTGGCTCACATCGTCGCTGTCCTCAAGCATTTCCATCAGGTTGAGCATCTGTTCGGCCTTCTTGCCTTCCAGTTTGACGGTATTCTGTGGAATCATGCTGACTTCTGCAAGATTGTAGGTCAAGGCCGCCGCATCAAAGGCGCTTTTTACACTTTCAAAATCCGAGGGCGGGATGAGAACCTCAAAAGTCTCCTCCTCTTCTTTTACGTCTTCCGCACCGGCCTCGAGGGCCAGCTCCAGAAGCTTTTCCTCATCCACTTTATCCTTTTCAAAAACGATCAGCCCCTTTTTTTCAAACATCCAGGCGACGCAGTTCGGTTCGCCGAGGCTTCCGCCGTGCCGGTCGAAGATGTGTTTGAGGTCCGCCACCGTCCTGTTCTTATTGTCGGTCAGGCAATTGATGAGCACGGCCACACCGCCGGGACCGTAAGCCTCATAGTTCACCTCTTCATAAGAAACGCCTTCCAACTCTCCCGTTCCCTTTTTGATACCACGCTCAATATTCTCCTTCGGCATGTTTTCGGCTTTGGCGGCCAGGATGGCGGCCCGCAATCGGGGGTTACCCGAAGCATCCCCCCCTCCTAAGCGCGCCGCCACTGTGATTTCTTTGATCAATTTTGTAAAGATCTTGCCTCGCTTGGCATCCGCAGCTCCCTTCTTGTGTTTGATGGAGCTCCATTTTGAATGACCGGACATGGGTTACCTCCTCAATTCATTGGCTAAAACTGAATCGCCCGATGGCTTACACCAGGGGGATTGTTTATCTTCGATCCCGGAATACGGGTTCTGATCGTTTTCCGCCGGCACTGGAAAGACTAGTCCCCCAGCAGCCCCAACCCGAGCAAATAGACCTCTCTACTCCTTTTTCGAACCGCCGACGGCCTGACCGTCCGGACCTGTCTGAAGGCCTTCGACACATCATTTCTAAATGACTTCAAGTCTTCCCCTTCAAAAACCTTGCACAAAAAATGGCCCTTTACCGCCAAGACGGCCAAGGCGATTTCAAAGGCCTTTCCGGCCAGTTCTGTGGAGCGGCTTGTGTCGGCCACATGGATGCCGGTCGTTTTGGGTGCAAGATCACTGAGAACGACATCTCTCTGTCCGATTTCCTGATACAACCATTCGACATCCAGATCCAGAATGTCCGCTTTGATAAACCTGAAGTTCTGCGCCGTCAAGCGCGTCGGGTCCTTTAGATCTACCCCGACCACTTCGCCCTTGGGGCCCGTTTTCTTCAAACCATATTGAGACCAGGAGCCCGGGGAGGCCCCCAGATCCAACAAACGGGCCCCCGATCGAATGAGACCGAACCTTTTGTCGATTTCTTCCAGTTTATAGACGGATCTTGCCAGCCATTTCTCCTCTCTGGCCTTGCGGGCGTAATGGTCTTCCCACTGGGCTCCTCTGGTCATAACATACCCCCCGCCGGGCCGAAAACCACCCCCTCTATTCAGGGGAAAATAACCGAAAAGAAACAAAAGGCTGACGGCCAAGGACGCCATTTTTCTACCATATCTATATTTCCTTTGCAAAAAAATTATGTTCTCCACGGTACCCGGCGAGAAGCCTGTCGGATTGTTGCATGAAGCTGTTTGTCAAGAGAAGGGCCGACATTTTTTCTTGACACCCTAAAACCTATTACCTATAGTTTAATTGCCAACAGAGACCGCCTTTTTTATCGAAGACCATTTGCAGATCATGATCGCATTATGGCTGTATGAGCCCGCCAGCCGCTTCTGCCGTTTGCGGGCGGGTCACTTCAGGCGTGTCTATTCACCAGAAATACCTAACTACTCTTATTTCTAATCAACTGTCATTGATCTCGAAATTCTGAAATACAACGATGCGTACATGAGCTCTCTGAGACAATCAATATCGTCGGATCCACTATTCTGCTGAATATCGCCTTTTGCGGGATAGCGTCTAACACCATCCGGCTGCAGCTCATAGGTTATCTTTCATTGTTGAACCGCCGTGTACCCGACCTCTCATGGCCCTACCCCTCATTTTGAAGGGAAGGAGCATGAAAAGGGGAGCGGCCCACGCATTCGTCATCCTCACTCACAAGAACTGCAATGAAACTGCTCGACCTCCTAAAGCAAAAGAAAACCGCTGTTGGAAAGAGATGGGTGGATCTTACGTTGCAGGGCTATCCTGCAGATACCCAACGCTTTCTCAAAAGACAAAAGGATCCCTTCGCCAATCCGGTCGGGACGACGATTTCCAAAGAAATCGATCACGTCTTGAATGAACTTCTCCAGGGAATCCAACTCGAAAGGGTTACCCCTTTTCTGGACAAGATCGTCAGGATCAGGGCCGTTCAAGATTTCTCTCCCTCACAGGCCGTTGCCTTCATCTTCCTTCTTAAGAAGGTGATCAGAACCGAACTCGAGAAGGAAATCCTCGAATACGGCCTGTCCGAGGATCTGGTCGAAATCGAGGCCCGGATCGATGATCTGGCGCTTCTCACCTTTGACCTTTACATAAAATGTCGTGAAAAACTCTATGAAATCAAGGCAAACCAAGCCAGCCGACAGGTATCGCGATTGCTGCGAAAGGCCGGCCTGACCTGCGAGATCCCACCATGGCGGCCTGGACAGGAGGAGAACGGCCCTGTCGAAAAATCCATAAACGAAAACGAATCCATTGATACGAGGTAGCATTCAATGAATATCATCATCAGTGTGCTGTTTTCTTTGTGCGCGGTCGTCATACTCGTCTTGATTCCCTGGGTCGGCGTAGGGGCACTGGATCTTCGGATCCTCTTCGGCATCGTCATTCCCTATGCCGCCCTGCTCATATTCATTATCGGGATCATCATGCGTGTGATCAACTGGGCGCGATCTCCCGTCCCCTTCCGTATTCCCACCACGGCCGGCCAGCAGTGGAGCCTGCCCTGGATCAAACCCAATGCCGTTGACAATCCGAGGAATACGAGCGGCGTCATCCTGAGGATGGCCTTTGAAATTTTGACGTTCCGGTCCCTGTTCAGAAATACCCGCCTCGAATTCAGGCAGGGGCCCAGGATATCCTATGAATGGGAAAAGTGGCTGTGGCTCGGGGCTCTGGTCTTTCACTATTCCTTCCTGGTCGTCCTTCTCAGGCATCTGCGTTTTTTTACAGAACCCATCCCCGGCTTTGTTCATATTCTGGAGAATCTGGACGGGCTTCTCCAACTGGGCCTCGCACCTGTCAACGGTCTGGGCATCCCGGAGGTCTATATCACGGACATGCTTCTCCTGCTTGCCGTCACCTATCTTTTTCTGAGAAGGCTCTATATTCCACAAATGCGGTTTCTGTCCCTACCGGCGGATTATTTTCCCCTTTTCCTCATCCTCGGCCTGGGCTTGACCGGCGTCCTGATGCGCTATTTGCTCAGGGTGGATCTGACCGGGGTAAAGGAACTGGCATTGGGCCTGGTGACCTTCAGGCCCGCTGCCCCGGCGGGCATCGGGGTGATCTTCTACATTCACCTCTTTTTGTTGAGCATTCTCATCGCCTACTTTCCCTTCAGCAAGCTGATGCACATGGCGGGCATCTTCCTCAGCCCGACCCGCAATCTGGCCAACAACAACCGATTTGTCAGACACATCAATCCCTGGAACTATCCGGTCCCTGTTCATACCTACGAGGAGTACGAAGATGAATTCAGGGGCAAGATGATCGAAGCGGGTCTGCCCGTTGAGAAAATGCCCGAAATCCCGGCTGAAGAACAGCCCGAATCAATAGAAGCAGAAAAGGAGTAGATATGTCAGACCTTCCAAAAGCAGAACAACTTGCTCAGATTGATCATCGCCCTCCGGAATTCAAGGGATGGATGGACATGCCTGTGGAGATCAGACCCGGGATCGCCTGCTATGGCTCAAAACCCCAAAACCTGGAATACGTGGGGATGCCCAATCCCAGGGAATGGTCTCCTTTTGATGAGGACTGGAAACTGCCGGACAACTGGAAAGAGATATTTATCGAGGGGATGAGGGAGCGCCTGGACAGGTTCCGGACCCTTAAGATCTTCATGGACATCTGCGTACGGTGCGGGGCCTGTGCGGACAAATGCCACTTCTTCATCGGCGGAGGAGACCCAAAGAATATGCCGGTTCTGCGTGCGGAACTCCTCAGATCGATCTACCGCAAAGAGTTCACCATCGGCGGAAAAATCTTCGGACGACTGGCCGGCGCAAGGGAACTCACGGTCGATGTGTTGAAAGAACTCTGGTCCTATCTGTTTCAATGCACCGAATGCCGTCGGTGCTCCCTTTTCTGTCCCTACGGCATCGACACGGCGGAGATCACCATCCTGGGCCGTGAACTCCTCAATCTCCTTGGATTGAACACCGACTGGATATCGGCGCCGGTGGCCAACTGCTACCGGACCGGGAACCACCTGGGAATTCAGCCCCATGCATACAAGGACATGATCGACTTTTTTGTGGACGATATCGAGGAGATCACGGGTGTCCGTCTCGATCCCAGCTTCAACAGGAAGGGGGCCGAGATTCTCTTCATTACCCCCTCCGGCGACGTTTTTGCGGATCCCGGGACATATACTTGCATGGGCTACCTCATGCTCTTCCACTATCTTCAGGATCTGGGTCTGGACATCACCTGGAGCACCTTTGCCTCCGAGGGGGGGAACTTCGGTTATTTTACCTCCCATGAGATGGCCAAAAGACTCAACGCCAAGATGTACGCCGAGGCCAAACGACTCGGTGTAAAATGGATCTTGGGGGGGGAATGCGGACACATGTGGCGGGTGATCAACCAGTATATGGACACCTTTAACGGCCCGGCCGATTTCCTGGAAGAACCCGTATCCCCCATAACGGGGACCAAGTTCGAGAATGCCAAGGTCACTAAAATGGTCCACCTCGCTGAATTCACAGCGGATCTCATCAAGCATAACAAATTGAAACTGGATCCGAGCCGAAACGACAACTTCAAGGTGACTTTTCACGACTCCTGCAATCCGGCCAGGGGCATGGGACTCTTTGAGGAACCGAGATACGTGATCAGGAATGTGTGCAATCATTTCTATGAAATGCCGGAAAACACCATCCGGGAACAGACCTTCTGCTGTGGCGCCGGCTCGGGGCTGAATGCCGGGGAAGACATGGAACTGAGGATGCGTGGTGGGCTGCCCAGGGCCAATGCCGTCAGGTACGTGCATGAAAAGCAGGGTGTGAACATGCTGGCCTGTATCTGCGCCATTGACAGGGCTGTCTTCCCTGATCTGATGAACTACTGGGTCCCGGGGGTCGATGTCACCGGTGTCCACGAGCTGGTAGGGAACGCCCTGATACTGGACGGCGAGCAAGAGAGAACGACGGATTTGCGTGGTGAACCACTTCCGGGCATGGAGGAAGAAGAGGATGTATGACGGAGGCAAGATCATTGTCGGACTGATTGTCGGGCTGGGCCTGCTGTTGTTTCCCCTATGGTACAATGGGGGAAGGGCGGCAAAGGCGCCCGTTCCTGAACTCACCACCAAGGCCAAAGAGTCGAAGGTTTGCGTGGCGGACACCCCTTATATGACATCGAACCATATGCAACTGCTGGATAAATGGCGGCACGAAGTCGTCCGAAGCGGGGAACGGTATTATAAGGACCCGACTGGTAAGGTCTATTATAAGAGCCTTCAGGTCACATGTATGGATTGTCATGACAACAAGACCAAATTTTGTGATCAGTGCCACAACTATATGGGAGTGACCCCCTATTGCTGGGACTGCCATATTGAGCCCAAGGAGAACAGCTGATGGCCATGAACAGAAGACAATTTCTCAAGATAGCCGGACTGTCCGCCGCACTGGGGATGGGGGGCAAGGCCGCCTGGGAAGTAATTCTCCCCGGAAGAGCGGCGGCCTCCCTGCAGGATGTGCCCCTGACCCAGGGGAAAAAGTGGGGGATGGTCGTGGACATGACCAAGATGACCGATGAGGTCATGGATCGGTGTATCGCGGCCTGCCATACGGTCCATAATGTACCGACCCTGGGGAATCCCAAGGAAGAGATCAAGTGGATCTGGAAGGAGACCTACGAACATACCTTCCCGGGCCAGCAGCACGAATATGATACGGAACAATATAAGGACAGAAGCTTTCTCCTACTCTGCAACCACTGCACCAATCCCCCGTGCTGTCGTGTCTGCCCGACCAAGGCCACGTGGAAAAGAGAGGACGGCATCGTCATGATGGACCAGCACCGCTGCATTGGATGTCGGTTCTGCATGGCCGCGTGTCCCTATGGGGTGCGGAGCTTCAATTGGGGAGACCCGAGAAAGGCCCCAAAGGCGATCAACCCCGATTTCCCGCCCAATAGGGAATATCCGACCCGGTCCAAGGGGGTCGTGGAGAAGTGTAATTTCTGCGCAGAGAGGCTTGCCAAGGGTCAGATGCCCGCCTGCGTAGAGGCGGCCAACGCAGCAATGGACCATACGCTGACCTTTGGGGATTTGGAGGATCCAAATTCCGAGGTCAGACGAATTCTGCGTTCCCATTACACCATTCGGCGCAAGCCGGAACTCGGAACAGGACCCAACGTTTTCTACATCGTATAAGTGATGTTCACAATTATTTCACATTCCATGGGGTTAGGTCATAAACCCAAAATAAAAGCTAGGACGAGGTAGATATGCTTGATCAGGCCATAAAGGGAAATCGGGTTTATTGGGGATGGATCATTGCCCTGCTCGTTCTTATGGGCATAGGCTTTACCTGCTATCTCTATCAGTGGTTCGAGGGATTGCGCATTACGGGCATGAGCAGGGATGTGTCATGGGGCTTCTATATCGGACAGCTCACCTATTTCGTGGGGGTGGCGGCTTCCGGCGTAATGGTGGTTCTGCCCTATTATCTTCATGATTACAAGGCGTTCGGACGCATCACGATCTTGGGAGAATTCCTGGCCGTCCCCGCAATCATCATGTGCGGACTCTTTGTCATGGTGGACCTTGGAAACCTCCCGCGGATGTTAAATATCGTCATCTACCCCAATCCCACCTCCATCCTGTTCTGGGATATGATTGTTCTGAACGTCTATCTGCTATTGAACCTCATTATCGGATGGAATGTACTCAGCGCCGAGCGAAAAGGCGTCGCTTATCAGAAATGGGTCAAGGTCTTGATCTACATCTCTATCCCCTGGGCCTTCAGTATTCACACGGTGACGGCCTTTCTCTACGCCGGACTCCCGGGAAGGCACTATTGGCTGTCGGCTATCATGGCGGCCCGCTTTCTCAGTTCCGCCTTTTGCTCAGGACCCGCCCTGCTCATTCTTTTGTGCCTCATTGTCAAAAAGGTCAGCCGTTTTGATCCGGGCAAAGAACAGATCAGGACCCTTGGCGGGATCGTGGCCTATGCCATGATCATCAATGTCTTCTTTTTTCTTCTCGAGCTCTTTACCGCCTTCTACAGCCAAATTCCCGGCCATATGCACTCCTTTGTATATCTTTTCGTAGGCCTTGAGGGCCACGGGAAACTTGCCCCCTGGATGTGGACGGCGGCATTCTTTGCGTTGCTCTCTTTGATCCTGTTGATTGTCCCGGCGGCCCGCCGAAGGCAGGATATCCTGGCGGTAGCATGTGTGTCGGTGATTATTTCCACCTGGATCGACAAGGGTTTTGGGTTGGTGGTGGGAGGCTTTATTCCCAATCCCTTTGAAAGGATCTTTGAGTATTGGCCCACGGTTCCGGAGGTCTTTATCTCCGTAGGTGTCTGGGCAACCGGTTTCTTTGTCCTTACCGTGCTCTACAAGATCGTGGTGTCCGTAAAGGAGGAGGTTGCAACCGCTTAGTATCAGGGCCCTCCAGGCTTCCCGGAACCTTTTTGACCTGAAATGGGCCCCATTTTGTCTCGACAATTTGGGCGCTCAAAGGGATAAAAAAAGGTTGACACCCCAATAATGCTCTGTTAAGGAAACTTGACACTGTTTTCAACAGGTAGCCGGGAAGGCCGATCAAAGAGGAAGGACTTTTGATTCATAATTAATTATAGGAGGGAATTCAGATGGGTTATCAAGTAACCGTTGACCACGACAAATGCGAAGGCTGCGAGGAATGTGTGGAGGTTTGCCCCGTGGATGTGTACGAGATGCAGGATGGTAAGTCTGTGCCCGTCAACGCCGAAGAATGCCTGGGGTGTGAAAGCTGTGTTGAGGTATGCGATCAGGAGGCCATCACAGTAACGGAAGTCTAAAAAACACCTGAATGAGGTCTTTCAACGCCGTCTCATGTATCAAGGCATGGGACGGCGTTTTTTATCCGACGGCGCCTAAAACAGACCGGACGGCATTCTGTATCCAAGGGGAACGCCCTGTATAATCTCTCTTCGCTACGAATAAAGCCGCTTCTCTGGAAGAAGCGGCTTTTTGTAGACGGGAATATGGCACTGATTGATTCGGCCACCTATTTCTTTCCATGGCAATCGTTGCATTTCTTGTGTGGGGCGTTCTCTTTCCCCTGTTCGGCTGCTTCCTTATGGCAGTTCTTGCAATTGTTGTGAAAGGCGGTCATAAGCCTGTCGGCATTGCCCTGCTTGGTATTGGGATCATGACATTCTATGCATTTTTTGACGGGGTCCCCTTCATTCCAGGTGTTTTTCCCGTCTTTATACTCATGGTGGCACTCGTTGCAGCTGACCTTGTATTCGTCAACATGTTTCTGGTGGGTCAACCCGACAGGCCCCTTTTTGTCATTGCTGTAACCCTGATTTTCGATCTTGATATCATCAGGGACATCAGCGGCAGTCAGTGCCCCCACAGCCAAGAATAAAAAGCCTGCAAAAACGACGAGAAAAAGTGTATACATTCCTTTTTTCATTCGAAATCTCTCCTCCTTGCTTAGACTAGGGGCTTCCCACTCAACTTCCGGGGAACCTCACAATATTTCTTGTTTACAGGGGCAGTTATACTCAAGGTGTCTTGACCTTGTCAAGGGATAATAGGTTTCGCCCCGCCCCATTTCAGGCCTTGTCATAGTGGTTGAACTGCATGGTAAAGGTCCCCCTGCCCTGCGAGACAGAGCGAAGCGCCGTCGAATATCCGAACATCTTTGCAAGGGGTACGCTTGCCGTCAGCACCTGAACGGGGCCCTGCGCAATGATCTGTTCAATCTTTCCCTGCCTTGCGTTGAGATCCCCGATGACCTCCCCCATGAATTCCTCGGGGATCAGGATCTCGGTCTTCATAATGGGTTCAAGAAGCAGGGGTTCCGCCTTTGTAAAGGCATTTCTGAAGGCCATGGAGGCGGCGATCCTGAAGGCCATGTCGTCGGAATTCATCTCATGTAACTGAACACTCAGAAGCGCGGTCTCCACATCTACGACAGGATAACCCATGATCATGCCGCTCAGGGCAGCTTCCTCAATGCCCCCCTGGATGGCCGTCAGAAAGGCCTCCGTCAAATCCGGATTCTCACACCGGTCCACAAAGGTGTTCCCACTGCCGCGAGGCAGGGGGCGGAGTTCTATCTTGACGCCCGCAAAATGGAGCTGGCCAGCCAGTTCTTTCTGGAAGACCTCCTCGTGCCGCACTTTTTCACTTATTGTCTCACGATACATGACCTGGGGTTTGCCCTGGTTCGTATCCACAAAAAACTCCCTCTTGACCCGACCCATGATGATCTCCAGGTGGAGTTCCCCCATCCCTGATACGACCGTCTGTCCTGTATCCTCGTCAATACGGTATTTGAATGTGGGATCTTCATCGGCCAGTTTGGCAAGTGCATCGAGGAGTTTTTCCTGGTCCTGCACCCGCTTGGGTTCCACGGCCACGCTGATGACCGGCTCGTTAAACCTGATCGGTTCGAGCAGAATCGGATTGTCTTCATCCGTGAGGGTGTCCCCGGTGGTGGTCCGTTTCAGCCCCATGGCGGCGACAATATCGCCCGCAGAGGCCTCTTCCATGCGTTCTCTCTTGTTGGAGTGCATTTTCAGCAGACGTGCCATTTTCTCCTTGACGGTCTTGCCGGGATTTAAGACCGTATCGCCGACACGAACCGATCCGGAATAGATCCTGAGGTAGGTCATCTTTCTGCCCTGATCCATCTGAACCTTGAAGGCGAGCGCGGAAAACGGACCCTTCTTCTTGGGAGGCCGCGCTTCAACGGTATCCGTTCCGGGTATGTGGCCCACAATGGGCGGGACATCGATGGGAGAGGGCAGATAGTCGATGATGCCGTCCAGGAGAGGCTGAATGCCCTTGTTGCGTAAGGCCGCACCGCAAAACACGGGGACCGCCTCCAGTTTGTTGGCGGCCGTTCGAATGGCCATTTTCAACTCCTTGGGGTCGATTTCCTGCTCGGACAAGTAAAGGTCCATGATGTGGTCGTCTTTATCTGCCAGTTTTTCCAAGAGCATTTCGCGATATGCACCGGCCTGTTCCACCAACTCCTCGGGAATGGGCAGTTCCTTGAATTCAGCACCCAGGGTATCTTCTTCCCACACGATGGCCTTCATCTTGATAAGGTCGATGACCCCGGTGAAGATATCTTCCGCACCCCAAGGCAGTTGCAGCACCAAAGGGTTGGCCCCAAGACGATCCCCGAGCATGTCGACGGCACGAAAAAAATCCGCCCCGACCCTGTCCATCTTATTGATAAAGGCAATTTTCGGGACCTTATACCGGTCTGCTTGATGCCACACCGTCTCGGACTGCGGCTCAACACCACCCACGGCGCAAAAGATACCGATGGCCCCGTCCAGGACCCTCAAGGACCGCTCCACCTCGATGGTAAAGTCCACATGACCGGGAGTATCAATGATATTGATGGTATGGCCGAGCCATTTACAGGATGTGACGGCGGACGTAATGGTGATACCCCGTTCCCGTTCCTCCAGCATCCAATCCATGGTGGCCTCGCCGTCATGCACTTCTCCCATCTTGTGCACCCGGCCGGTGTAATAAAGGATCCGTTCGGTGATAGTGGTCTTTCCCGCGTCAATATGGGCGATGATCCCGATATTTCGCGTGGTTGTCAATTTTTGGCTCTCTGCCATGGCTTATTTGATGTTAAGATTGTTTCATAAAGGTAGAACGCTCGCACACTCATCGGACCGCATGAAAAAGCCATCCCGCATCTTGTAGGTTCTTGGTGTAGAAGGGTTTTCAGCTCCGATGGTGAGGGCTGTCGGCGTTTGACATGAAGCGTAAATCTAAGTTATCTTGCATCGCCTGTCAAGCTGTAACATTTGCGGCACATTGAAATCTCCCTATAACCTAAATTCCCGCGCTTCTTGAAAGAGGGATGACCCTGAAAAGATGATCAAGAGAGACAAGTGCGGCGAGCCCTTTGAAATCAGGACATCCTGTAAAGAGGAACTCTCCTGCCTTGTGGACATGTACCATCTTTTCTCCCCCCGACCGGCCTCCCAGGGCCTGCCGCCCGAGGACCCGGAGACCTGCAGGAAATGGGTTGAGGGGATTTTCGGCCTCGGCATGAATCTTTTTGCCTGGCGAGGTGGGCGAATCATCGGCCATGCCGCGTTGATCCCTGATCCCGGCGGAAGTTCAGGAGAGTTTGTGGTTTTTGTCCACCAGCACTTCCGAAACCTCGGCATCGGATCTGGATTGACTTGCCACATACTCCAAGAGGCGTGGCGACTAGGCTATAAATCGGTCTGGTTGACGGTCGCGAACAATAACTTTATCGCCATCAAGCTCTACAAGAAAATGGGGTTTCAATTCTGCGACATGGATGCCTGTGAACGGACCATGATCATAGGATGTTAAAAAGAGACGTCCCATGTGCAAGCAGGCCTCAGGAAATGAACGACATTGATGCGTGTCATTTCCGGTCGTAAAAACGGATGATGGCTTCGGTCAGTCCTTCGATGGTGTACTGCGAGGATACGAGGTCGACCCTGAAGCCCGTTTCTTCAGCCGTCTTGGCCGTAATAGGGCCGATACAGGCGACGGCTGTCTCTTCCATCCATTGAAAGAGTTGATCGCCTTCCGGGTCAAACATTTCTGCAAAGTGACGCACCGTGGAAGAACTGGTGAAGGTGACCATGTGGATGGACCCCTGCTGAAGCATCCGTCTGACTTCCGCCTTGTCGGCCTTTGGCTTCACAGTACGATAGGCATCCACGACATTGACTTCCGCACCCATCTTCTCCAGTTCCTCAGGGAGGATTTCCCGTGCCTGCGCCGCCCTCGGGAGCAAGATGCGCAAGGCCTTCGCCCCATGCCGCCTGAAGGCCTCCACGACGGCCTCCGCCCGGAATTCTTCCGGGATCATGTCAGGCCGGATACCCTTCTGCTGGACGGCGAGGGCGGTCTGAGGACCGATGGCCCCGATCTTGATGCCCTTGAGATCACGGACATCCCGCCCCAGGAAATCCAGTCTCTTAAAAAAGGATTTCACCCCGTTTACGCTGGTAAACACCACCCAGTCATAGGTTTCCAGCGCGCCAAGGGCCGCGTCCAAGGCGGCCCAGCTCTCCGGAGGAACAATCTCTATGGTGGGGAATTCGATGCACACCGCACCCAGGGTCGTTAATCGGGCAAGGAACGCGCTTGCCTGGTTCCGCGCCCTTGTGACCAGTATGCGCTTGCCGTACAGAGGACGCGTTTCGAACCAATTGAGTGTTTTTCTGAGATTTACGACATCACCCACAACGATGATCGCCGGCGGCTTCAAGCCCTCTTCCCGAACCCTTTCGGCGATATTTCGAAGCGTGCCCGTCACGGTCTTCTGTTCCGGCACCGTCCCCCGGTGAATCACCCCAACCGGTGTATCCGGTCCCCGCCCGTGGGCCATGAGATTTTTTGAGATGTTCTTAATGTTCCCTACACCCATGAGAAAGACCAGGGTTCCGACCCCTGTGGCCAGTTTTTCCCAGGCGATGCCCGAACTCTCCTTCGACGGGTCTTCATGGCCCGTAATAAAGGCAACCGTCGAGGTATAGTCCCTGTGTGTCAGGGGTATGCCCGCATAGGCCGGCACGGCGATCGCCGAGGTAACCCCCGGGACCACCTCAAAGGGGACACCCTCCGCGATCAGTTCCTGGGCCTCCTCCCCGCCCCGGCCGAAGATAAAGGGGTCGCCGCCCTTGAGCCTGACCACGACGTGGCCATGTCTGGCCTTATCCACGATGAGCCGGTTTATCTCCTCCTGACTCATGGTGTGACAACCGCCCTTCTTTCCCACATAGATCCGTTCCGCATCTTCCGGGGCAAAATCCAGAAAGACCTCGTTGGCCAGGTAATCATACACCACGATATCCGCCTTCTCGAGGCATGCCTTGGCCTTGAGGGTCAGGAGCCCGGGATCACCAGGACCCGAACCCACCAGATAAACAATGCCGTTTTTTGTCTTTTTCATGGGCTATGGTTTCTTTATGACCGTTGAATCACCGAATCGTTTCTAGAGGACGGATGGACAAGAAGAAAGACCGGCAGCAGGAATTATCCTTTTTCGTAGATGCGATCGAGGATCCGATCGGCGCCCGACGACAGGAGATGCTCGCCAAGGGCGCGGCCCAGATCCTCGGGACGCTCTCTGTCTCCCTCTATCCGGTGCCTGATCATCCCGGTCCCGTCAAGCTCGGCCACCATACCTTCCAGGATGAGCCGCCCTTCCTCGAGTCGGCCGAAACCGGCAATGGGTACCTGGCAACCCCCTTCCAATGTTTTCAGAAAGGCCCTCTCGGCCCGGACGGCGATCCCCGTCTCTTCGTGGTTCAGGAAACGAAGCCTTTCCCATACCCGGTCATCGTCCCTCCTGAGTTCCAATCCAAGGGCACCCTGACCGACGGCCGGCAGGAATTCGTTGGGAGAAAACGTCAACCTGATCCTGTCCGAGAGCCCAAGGCGTTTGAGCCCTGCAGCCGCGAGGATAACGGCCTGCAGTCCCTCTTCTTTCAACTTCCTGAGGCGGGTGTCCACATTTCCCCGCAGCCCAACGATCTCGATATCCGGACGCATGTGCAGAAGTTGGGCCGAACGCCTCAGGCTTCCCGTGCCCACCCGCGCCCCCCTGGGCACCTCCGTCAACGACCCGTAATCCAGCGATATGAAGGCATCACAGGGATCTTCTCTCTCAGGAAACACAGAGACTACAAGCCCCTCCGGAATTTCACCGGGGACATCTTTTACGCTGTGGACGGCCAGGTCCACCTCGCCTCGCAGGAGGGCCTCTTCAATCTCCTTGACAAAGAGGCCCTTACCTCCGATCTTGCTCAAGGGGGCATCCAGAATCCTGTCTCCCTTGGTCTTGATCTTGACCAGTGTCACCCGGACATCGGGGTATTTCTCTTCGATCTGCCCCTTGACCCACGCACTCTGGGCCAGGGCGAGTTTGCTTCCCCTGGTCCCGATTTTAAGATGCATACTCTCTCTGCTTCATCTCCAAGTCCCTTATCCCGGAAACAAAGGACGTCTGTGCACCTTCACCATCATGTCAATGGAAGTGCCGTCGTTATTTTTGCAGTATTTCAGCCTTTTAAAATTGGTATGAATTTAGCCCTTTCCAATAACTGTGTGGAAATCATGCTCCCTTTCTGA
>JBMNCO010000199.1:0-3406 GCA_049366815.1 Desulfatiglandales bacterium
GACCACATCTCGCAGGAGACGCAGTTCCACATGGCGTCTTCCATGTTCAGCATCCAGGGCAGGAAGTCCGAGGAACCGCCGTCCGGAGCGGAACCGTGCCTCGGGCCGGCCTGTCCAAAGATGGCCAGGTCGGAGGCAATGGCGATATCGCAGGCCATGCCGATCTCCTGACCGCCGGCGACCCGCATACCGTTGACCCTGCAGATCACGGGCTTTTTGCACGCCAGGATGGAGTCGACCATGTGGTTGAAAAGCTCCATGTACTGGCCGTATTCATCCGGTCTCATGCTGTAGTATTCACTGTATTCCTTGGTATTGCCGCCGGTGCAGAAGGCATAGGGGCCGACTGCTGTGAAGATCGCTGCTACGACGCTGCGATCCAGAGAGGCGTTCTCAAACCCGGCGATCACGCCCTTGACCATCTCCGTCGTGTAGGAATTGTACTGATTCGGGTTATTCAGGGTAATCCAGGCCGTATAAAGTCCATCCACTGCTTTTCCCGTTTTGGGATCCACAACGGGTCTTTTCTCATAAACCGTACAGGGAGCTTCCGTTCCCCAGTGCACTTCCGTATGAAGCAGATGATCTTTCATCCCATCTTCTCTCGGTACCCATTCCAAACCACCTGTTAATCCCATAATGATCTCCTCCTTGATTTATGTTTTACTGTCACGTTTTTTGTCGCACTCACTGAAAAAATGCGAAACATCAGAAATCAGGCGTCAAGACGATCCGCTTCATGGGCGGCGTTTTGTGCGCCTCGGCAAAGGTCTCCGCAATGGTGCTCATGGGCCTGACCTCGACGAATTCTTCCATGTTGATCTTGCCGCTCAGAACCATATCCAGGACAACGGGATAGTATTCGGGCAAACATCCCCAGGTCCCTATGACTTCCGCGTCAAAGGCCATGAGCCGCCCGATCGCATACTCCGTCTTTCCGAGACCGAATCCCACAACGATCAGTTTGCCGGTAAAGCTCACCAGCGACAGGGCGATTTCCTGCCCTGCCTTCACCCCGGTGACCTCAAAGATCTTCCACCCCGTATTGGGCAATCCGTTTGCCTTGCAGATGCCCCTGAATTCCTTGGAAATGTCTTTTACTTCCTTACCCGTTGAATTGATGACAAAATCGGCTCCGAATTGCAGGGCCCTGTCCAGTTTCTCCTGATTGCGGGCGATTCCGATAACGGTTTTCGCCCCCAGTGCCTTGGCGGTCTGCCCCATGTACTGGCCCACGCCGCCCGTAATGCCCATGACGATGACGTTGTCCCCGGGCTGAAGATCCGCCCTCTTGGCCGCCTGATAGGGGGTGGTCGCCGCGTCCGCCACAACGGCGAGGTGTGAAAGGGGGATATCCCCGCGGTCTTTGACTTCACACAGATCGATCGACGGCACAGGGATATGACTGGAAAAGCCCCCATAGAGGCCCAGGCTGTTGCCCGGCATCTTCTGGTCCAGACACCTGTTTCCCCGGCCCGTCTTGCAGAGGATGCATTTCCGACAGGGCATGACCGCCGGGATGATGACTTCTTTGCCGATCCAGGCCTCATCTCCCGCCACCACGATGCCCGAAATCTCGTGCCCCAGGGTCAGGGGAGGTTTGGAAACGGTCGGTACGCCGTCATAAAAATAACCCAGGTCGGTGTGACAGACCCCACAGCCCGCCACCTCGACAAGGACATCACCCGGCTGCAGTTCGGGTACGGGAATCTCTGTCTTCTCGAGTTTTCCCGGTGTCGTTTCCTTCGTTTCCCTGTTAAAGACGGTGGGCTGAACCATCTGCCATGTCTGAATCTTGTCCGGTATTGCTCCCATTCTTAACCCTCCTTATTTCTGATATTAGCGATCTACAACAACGCATTGAAGTTGAAAACCTTTCACGACTTGAAAATCCCTCTGTGCCAAATCCTGCGGCACACCCACCTCCTGCGGGCAATTAGAGGATCCGTCGACCCGTCCGCCGTCAGATCATGCCATAGCCGCCGTCGACGCAGACGAGTTGGCCGGTGATATAATTTGAGTCGTCTGATCCAAAAAACACGAAGGCCGGGGCGATGTCTTCGGCCTCGGCAAAACGTTTGAGTAATATCCTGTTCATATAGATCTCTTTCAGCTTCTCATCGGTCCTGATCTTCTCGGTCATGTCCGTGGCGACAATCCCCAGAGAAATCACATTGGCACAGATATTATAACCGGCCAATTCCCGTGCCATGGATTTGGTCATGCTGATCACGCCGCCCTTTGCGGCGCTGTAATTGATCTGGCCAACCGTTCCAACAATGCCGGCTACGGAAGTCACATTGATAATCTTACCGCTCTTTTTTTCCTTCATGTGTTGGGCGGCGGCCTGGGCACAGAGGAAGGCTCCCTTGAGATGGATATCCACGACCTTGTCCCATTGTTCTTCTGTCATCTTGAGCATCATGGCGGGTCGGGTGAACCCGGCGTTGTTCACCAGGATATCGACGCCGCCAAACGCATCGGCAGCGGCCTGCACCAGATTTTCGGCCTCGGCCTTGACCGCCACATCCGCCTTGACCGCCCTGGCGTCACTGCCGATTTTCTTAATTTCATCAACAACTTCAATAGCCGCCTTTTCATTCGAAGTGTAGTTGACCAGGACCTTGGCGCCCTCCTTGGCATATCCTAGAGCTATGGCCCTGCCGACGCCTCGGCTACTTCCTGTCACTATAGCAACTTTGTCTTTAAGTTTCATAAACAACACCTTTTTCCTTGAATTTGGTTGAACGGTATAACGTGGGATCGGCCAAAAAGTGACTACATTATGACTACAATATAATTATGGTAGCAACTTAGAAAAAACACGTTCTGATGTCAAGGAAAATTGAAGAGAAAAGTGGAGCGAAAAATCACAAAAATGATCCGACGGCATTCCGTTTCCCTTGTTCCTGATAAGAAATTGAGTTGAACACATTACCATTTCTGTTAATATCTTCAAGGTTGAAATAAAATCCGCGTTAATTCTGGCAACAGGGTCACCGGGAGTTGCTCTGTACCAGGCAAACGGCTCTATGGGTGGGACAGTGCAGACCGCGAAGTCTTGCGCTTTTAAAATACGGGCTTTTTTATGAATGAACCAAAGGCTTGCGGCACTTTTTCAGCACGGTGCCTGCGCGCTTTTGTAACGGCCCCCTGGACGACAAATGAAAAAACGATATCCGATCTGTTGCATCATTCTGCTTTGCCTGTGTGCCTGTGCGACACAACCATCCCACGTCGGAAAATCCTCCATGCCACCCGGCACCAGGACGATCACGCTGCCCAAGGGCGAAGAAGGGGGAAGTCCCCCATCCTACGAAGTCTTTGGAAGACGTTACTACCCCTTGCCCAGCTCTCATGGATTTGTGCAGTATGGCAAGGCGTCCTGGTATGGGCCGAAATTTCA
>JBMNCO010000200.1:0-10082 GCA_049366815.1 Desulfatiglandales bacterium
GCCACCTAAGAATAGGACACTTTCGTCCTGGGCGACATGACATGGAGACGGCTCTCATAGTTTTATTGGTCGGGATAAGCATTATCCGGAGGTTCAAAAACTCCATGACCATGGGGATACTTCCGGGAACGATGTAACAGCATGAAGAAAGGCCGGGGTTATGGTGAAAGATCCAGTTTGCAGGATGGAGATTGACGAAAGGCAGACAAGGTACAAAACCCAGCATATGGGAGTAACATACTATTTTTGTTCTGAGAATTGCAGGACGACTTTTGAAAGTGCTCCCAAAAGATACGTCGGTGCACTTGAACAGCCGACTCCGGAAAAACGGAAAGTTGCCATAGTGGGCGCTGGGCAGGTAGGAACAACCTTTGCCTTTTCGCTCATGATAAGCGGTCTAGCTTCTAACATTGCTCTCATAGACAGAAATTTTGAACGGGCCGAGGGACATGTTATGGATCTGAATCACGGTCTCTCCTTTGTTCAACCGGCCCGGATCTTTGCAGGAGATTATTCAGACTGCAAGGGCGCTGAAATCGTGATCGTGACCGCAGGCGCCGCACAGAAGCCCGGCGAGACCCGGATGGATCTGGTTCGCAAAAACACGGACATCTTTAAAGACATCATTCCCAAAGTCGCCGAGCAGGATCCAGGAATAATTTTGATCGTTTCCAATCCCGTAGACATCCTCACCCATGTTGCGCTCAAAATTTCAGGATACCCCATGAATCGGATTCTCGGCTCCGGGACCTGCCTTGATTCCGCCCGCTTCAGGTTTTTGTTGAGCAGGCACTGTCAGGTCGACCCACGCAATGTTCATGCCTATATCATCGGCGAGCATGGCGACAGCGAGGTTCCGGTGTGGAGTCAGGTCAATATTGCGGGTGTTCCTTTGGAAGACTACTGCCCGGTGTGTAAACGAGGGTGTTCGACAGAGGAACGGGAAGAAATCTTCAAGCAGGTAAAGAATGCGGCCTATGAAATCATTGACCGGAAGGGGTACACCAACTTTGCCATCTCCCTTGCCCTGGTGAGGATCGTGAGCGCCATGCTTCGGGATGAAAACAGCGTTCTCACAATTTCCAGCCTTATAGACGACTACTACGACATAAAGGATGTCTGCCTGAGCATTCCCGTGATTTTAAACAAAAACGGTGTGTTCAAGAATATTTATATAAACCTGGATGAAATAGAAAGGCATAGACTCCGGGTTTCCGCCGAGTCCTTGAAAGGATTTATCGAGAACCTGGAAATATGAGAGAGGTGGGCAAGAATGACAAAACAGGACACCCACAAACACCAGGAAAAGCGTTCCTCCAGTGATCCCGAACAACATGAAGGCCATGAAATGCACAGAGGCCATAACGGGATGAAACACGGTGATCATAACCCAAGCAAGGATCATGAAGGTCATACAAACCATAAGGGAGGGGACCACCATGCGCACATGGTGGCCGACTTCAGGATGCGCTTTTGGGTCTCATTGGGGATTACCATTCCTATTCTAGTCCTGTCACCCATGATTCAGGCGTTCCTGGGGATTCGAGCCGATCTGAGTTTCCCCGGAGACGCTTATCTCCTCTGGGCCCTGTCTTCAGCGGTATTCTTCTATGGCGGATGGCCTTTCTTGAAAGGTCTCTTCGATGAAATGGGAGAGAAGCAGCCCGGGATGATGACCCTGATCGCCATTGCCGTCACCACCGCTTACGTATACAGCAGCGTGGTGGTATTCGGATTGGCCGGCAAGATCTTCTTCTGGGAATTGGCGACCCTGATCGATATCATGCTCCTGGGTCACTGGATCGAGATGAAATCGGTGATGGGGGCCTCCCGCGCCCTGGAGGAACTTGCCAAACTCATGCCTTCGGACGCCCATAAGGTCATGGAGGACGGCAGCACAAAGGATGTTCCCATTGATGAGATAAAGGAAGGCGACAAAGTTCTTATCAAGCCGGGAGAAAAGGTTCCCGTGGACGGAGAGGTCCTGGAAGGAGAGAGTTCTGTCAATGAGGCCATGCTTACCGGCGAGTCCAAACCGGTTGAAAAGGCCGTCGGTTCCAGGCTGATCGGAGGAGCTGTCAACGGGGAAGGCTCTCTGACCGCCGAAGTCCAGAAAACCGGAAAGGATTCATTCCTCTCCCAGATGATAGGTCTTGTGGAGGAGGCACAGCAGAGTAAATCCAGAAGCCAGGATCTGGCAAACCGCGCGGCTCTGTGGCTGACCATCATCGCCCTCTCTTGCGGGGCCGTCACGTTGATTATATGGCTTGGAATCATAAATAAGGACTTTGCTTTTTCCCTTGAGCGGATGGTGACCGTCATGGTCATCACCTGTCCCCATGCCCTGGGGCTCGCTGTCCCACTGGTGGTTGCCGTATCTACAGCGCTTTCCGCAAAAAACGGTCTCTTGATAAGGGACCGTGCTTCTTTCGAGAGGGCCAGAAATATACAAGCTATCCTTTTTGACAAGACCGGCACACTCACCAAAGGCGAATTCGGTGTAACCGACACCATTATCTTCTCAGACGACATGGACGATAAAGAATTGCTCAAATACGCCGCTTCCGTGGAATCAAATTCGGAGCATCCCATAGCCAAAGGGATCGCCGCCTCCGTTGAGAAACCTCCTCATGTGGAGGATTTCAAGGCAATACCCGGGAAGGGCGCGGAGGGGAAGGTGGAAGGAAGACAGGTCAAGGTTGTCAGCCCCGGTTTTCTTCGGGAAAACAACGTGACCATGGAGGATAAGCGGATCGATAGGTTCAATTCTCAGGGAAAAACAGTCGTGTTCGTTATGATTGAAGGCGAACTCAAGGGCGCGATCGCCCTCGCAGATATCATAAGGGACGAATCAAAAGATGCCATCTCCAAGCTCAAGGGTATGGGAATTCGCTGTATGATGCTCACGGGCGACAACGAGCTGGTCGCCAGGTGGGTTGCTGAAGAAATCGGTCTGGACGAATACTTTGCTGAGGTTTTGCCTAAGGACAAGGCTGAAAAGGTCAAAGAGGTCCAGTCCAGGGGACTCATTGTGGCCATGACCGGCGACGGGGTAAACGATGCGCCTGCACTGGCCCAGGCCGACGTAGGCATTGCCGTCGGCGCAGGGACCGATGTGGCGGTACAGACAGCGGACATCATTTTGGTACGTAGTAATCCCTTGGACGCGGTAGCTATTCTCGGCCTCGCTCGGGCGACTTACCGCAAGATGGTGCAGAACTTGGTCTGGGCCACCGGTTACAACGCCTTCGCCATACCCCTTGCGGCCGGTGTTCTCTACACCTACGGCATCGTACTTTCGCCTGCCACGGGTGCCGTACTCATGTCGCTCAGCACGGTGATCGTGGCGATCAATGCGAGGTTCCTGAAAGTGGTTAAATAAGGAGGGTATAATATGGACGGACAAGATTTTCGCCCGCAGAGGCAACCACCGTCCCTTGAGGAGGTTGTCGCCAGGGCCAAAGAGAGATGGCGGGGGATCAAGGGCGGCCCTTTCGTGGCCCTGATCGTCATTCTCGCGTTATTGATTTTATTCTGGACGGCGTGGTTCACGGTCCAGCCGGAAGAGACCGGGATCGTGCAGCGTTTCGGCAGGGTTGTGCGAACGGCCGAGCCCGGCCTGCATTTCAAGCTTCCGTACCGGATCGAAACGGTGCGTGCGGTGCCGACGGCCCGCGTGCTCAAGGAAGAGTTCGGGTTCCGGACCCTTGCTCTCGACCGGAGGACGAGGTATGAGGAGCGGCCCTACAAGGATGAATCCCTTATGCTCACCGGGGATCTCAATGTCATAGACGTCCAGTGGATCGTTCAGTATCGCATCGAGGACCCGGTCCGGTTCCTTTTTTATGTTCGGGACACGGGAAAGACGATCCGTGATATCTCCGAAGCGATTATGCGACGGGTGGTGGGAAACCGGCTTGGCAGCGATGTCCTGACCGTTGACCGTGTCGAGGTCTCCAGCGAGGCCAAGGAGGAGATCCAGAAGGTCTTGTCCGACTATGAGACCGGGGTGCGACTCGTGACCGTGGAACTCCAGGATGTAACGCCTCCTGATCCTGTAAAGCCTGCCTTTAACGAGGTGAATGAGTCCCGCCAGGACAAGGAACGCACGATCAACCAGGCCCAGGAGCAGGCCAACCGGGAGATCCCCAAGGCCCGGGGAGAGGCGACCCAGAGCATAAGTCAGGCCGAAGGCTATGCGCTCGAGCGCGTCAACCGGGCCAGCGGCGAGGCCGACCGTTTCCAGGCCATACTGGCGGAATATGAGCAGGCCCCGGAGGTCACCCGTCGGCGCCTGTATCTGGAGGCCATGGGCGGCTTCCTGGCTGAGATGAAGGGGCTCTATATCGTGGATGCCGAACAAAAGGCCCTGGTGCCGTGGCTTCCATTGGAGTCCGGTGTAAATCCGGTTCCGGAAGGAGGCAAACAGTGAAAAAATCATTCAAAATAGCCACAATTGTTTTGGCAGTGATTATCGCCATTGCGATTCTGAGCGGATTTTATACCTTGGAAGAGGGGCGGCAGGCGGTGATCTTGCAATTCGGGCGTCCTGTAGGAGAGACGGTCACCCAGGCCGGTCTCCATATCAAGATCCCCTTCATTCAAGAGGTTCGGCGATTTGAAAAGCGCCTCCTCATCTGGGATGGGGATCCGAACCAGATCCCGACGAAAGGACGGGAGTTCATCTGGGTGGATACCACGGCCAGGTGGCGCATCTCTAATGCGAAAAAATTCTTAGAGAGCGTGGCCACGGAAGCGGGCGCCCAATCTCGCCTGGACGATATCATCGATTCCGTGGTCAGGGATCAGGTCTCCAGCAGCGAACTGGTCGAGCTTGTCCGAAGCTCTTCGTGGGAGGTCCCGCAGAAGGAGGCCTTGGAGCAGGTCACGGAGGAGCGGGAGAAGGAGATAAAGAAGCAGGTCACCCGTGGTCGGGAAGAGATCACCCGGACCATCCTGGCAGAGTCCCGCAAGATTATCCCCCAGTATGGCATCGAGCTTGTGGACGTGCGGATCAAGCGCCTGGATTACGTGGAGAGCGTCAGGGAGCGGGTATATGCCCGGATGATCTCCGAGCGGAAGCGCATCGCAGCCCAGTTTCGCTCCGAAGGAGAGGGACGAAGCGCGGAGATCCTCGGGGAGATGGAAAAGGAGCTTCGCAGGATCCGCTCCAGCGCCTATCGGCAAGTGCAGGAGATACGTGGCAAGGCGGATGCGGATGCGACGCGGATATACGGTCAATCCTACGGCCGCAACCCGGAGTTCTATGCCTTCCTGCGGACCCTGGAGGTGTACGGGGAGAGACCGAACAAGAATTCCGTGGGCATTCTCACGACTGACAGTGATTTTTATCAGTACTTGAAGCAGGCGGGTATCCCGATGGCTCCCAAACGTTAATTTACCTGTAGAGGAGAGGACAAGGATAGGTCATTGTTGAACGCATTGAATGGGGACAGGTAAAATGTTTGAGGCAGGCATTCAGACAAAGGACGGTTCGCTGGTGGATAAGATACTCGTCGACAGGACGACCGGCTGGATGCGTTCCGTTTACTAAGAGAGGGCAGCCCCAAGGCCCTCCGGTCCACGGGGCTCAGCCCTCAAGGCCAAAAAAGAGGGGTTAACATGAGATTCAGGGACTCTTTACCATTACGCTTTGGCGCGGGTGTGTTTCTCCTTTCTCTATTTTCCGTAAGCGAATCCCCGGCCCAATGGAGAGGATATGGTGACTGGCACATGGGACCTGGGATGATGAACGGCTGGGGTATGGGATGGTTCGGAGGCATCTTTATGCTCGTATTCTGGGTCCTTATAATTGTGGGATTGATCTTTCTGATCAAATGGCTGGTACAGAACACGAAGACCGGGGCACACTCCAGATCGAGCAGTCCATCCAGCGCACTTGATATTCTCAAGGAACATTATGCCCGGGGAGATATCGATAAGCAGGAATTCGAGGAAAAGAAAAGAGATCTTCTCTCCTGATTGGAAACCATAGAAAGAGGCCATCCAAAAAAACATGATGAATCAGCACAGGCTTTCAAAAATTGCCATCATCCTTGTTCTTATAGCAGAGATACTGGTTCTTCATTATTTTACGATTCACGAGAGAGTTTTTCGGCATGCAGTTTACCGGATGCTGTTCTACCTGCCTCTTGTCCTCGGAAGTTTCTGGTTTGGGTTGAGAGGAGCCGTCTATGTTTCAGCGGCTGTCATTATATTTTATCTCCCCTTTGGGTTTGATCGGTGGCGCGGTTTCTTTCACGACTTTAATATCCTCCTTGAAGCGGGGCTCTATGTTTTTATTGCTCTGGTCCTCGGCTATTTGTCAGAAAAGGAGAAAAGGGAACAGGTCGCTAGACTTGAAGCGGAGAGGCTCGCAGCCATAGGGAGAGCGGTATCTGAGATCGCTCACGACATGAAATCTCCCTTAATGGCCATCGGCGGTTTTGTAAATCAGGTCTCCAGGAAATTGCAGACGGGCGAAGCCGACCGGAAAAAACTTGATCTCGTCGTACGCGAAACCTCTCGGCTTGAATCCATGGTTAAGCAAATGCTGGATTTCGGCCGGCCCATTCAGCTTCAGAAAAGCGTGGAAAGCCTCAATAGCTTGGCTGATGAGTGCGTTGTGGTAGATCGCCCCATTGCAGAAGGCCGTGATGCGGTGATCAAAACGGAGGAAATACTACTTTGTATTAAAATCCTGAAGGAGGCGTCAACTTTTCAGTCAGATTACCCGCTGAAAAGAAGGAGGAATGAGATGTATAGATATTGTTTGAGGTCGGCGCTTTTCTTATTGCTGGGTTCTATTGTGTGTGGATACATACCCTTTGAGGGCACCGAATATTCAAGGCAAGCATTTTCGAGCATTTGTTTTGCGCAGAGCAAATCTGAGGAAGCGGGAAATGAGGGAGAACCGGATATCCAGTGGTTTCGCGAGGAGATGAAAATTTCACCAAAGTATAGGGATAAAGATGAAGGCGTACTGGGAATGTCTTGGACTCATTTTTTCACCATGTTGTTCCTGGTGCTCTTCTTTGTCGGCGGCATTGTGGCCCTTGTGATGAGACACAGAAGGACCAAAGAACTCTTGAATCTATTATTGAAGGAGGAAAGGCGTGACGCGGACGGTTGAATTCAAAAATTCCCGAAAAGTGACGGACGTTTTTTTAACGCTTGAGAGATGATGACCGACAAGAACATAAACGGGCTTCTTGCCATATTCTTCGTTGCCTTGGTGGCGAGCATCGCCTTCCACCAGAGCGAGACATTTGCGAGAACTCTGCCCGGCCATGTCCTTGGCATAGCCGGGGCGGCGATGATGTTCATGACCCTCATCTATCCCTTCCGAAAACGGGTATTGGGTAAACGCGGCAGGCAAAATCCTCTGCATAGGCACATCTTCTACGGCCTTATAGGACCTTCGTTGGTGGTCATACACTCCGCCCATAAGCTGGGCAGCCTGATCGGTCTGCTGGCCTTTGTGGCCATGCTGGTGGTGGTGTTAAGCGGGATCACTGGAAGATTCCTTCTGCGCAGGGTCAGTCGGTCACTGAATGAGCAGCAACGAGAACTTGCCATGCTTAAAGACGTATTTCAAAGCCGAAAGGAAGAGATCGCGGCATGTGATGTCTATTTCGGTCTTGAACATACCGAAGAAGACGAGGCTCTAGAGGAAGTGCAGAGACATCGGTGCAATCAGCTTTACGATCTCGCCCGGTCCATCAGCGAACTGGAGTACATTACAACGGTCTTTGATTCCACAAAATCCCTGTTTTCCAAGTGGATGAGGGTGCATCATCTTCTGGCATTGTTTCTTTTCTCATTTGTCATTGCTCACATTCTCTCAGTCCTTTACTACGGCCTGAGGTGGCTTCCATGAAGTTTGTTTATGGTATAGGGATTGTGGTTGCTCTGGTTTTGTGCATATCTCTCTTTCTGAATGAAGAGGCGGCAAGGCCTGGGCCGCTAAGCATCTTCCATGAAGAAATCGCCCAATGCAAGGACTGCCACGTACCATGGCATGGGGTTTCGGACAAGATGTGCTTGCAGTGCCATGAATTCGCTGATCATTCTGTTTTAAGACCGGAGATTCGGTTCCATGAGGCGGAGAAGCATTGTTTGAAATGCCATACAGAGCATCGGGGTGTGCAGGGAAACATATCAAAGACGGATCATACGCTTTTCAGCGGTGATCTCCCATGCACACGCTGTCATACCGATGTCCACAGAGGGCTCTTCGGAGGCAAATGCAGGGAATGTCACGGCATAAAGACCTGGGATGTGCCGGGCTTCAAGCATCCGCCCCAAGACAGGATGAATTGCAGTCGGTGTCATAGACCACCCTATTCCCACCTGGATAAGGCCTTCTGGGAAAAAATCCAAACGACTCACGGCGAAAGTGTGCAAGACATTCCGCCTGAGGACTGCTGGCGCTGCCACACGACCCGATATTGGCGGCACCTCATGATGTCGCATCCTATTGGATATCCCAAGAACCGCTGACCCTGAGGTGCGGATAAAATGCGAGATTTGATTTCGATAGTCTCCTTTATTATGGTGGTCATTTCAATCGCCCCACCCGTATTCCCCGATAAGGCTGACGAACCGGACACCAATGAGGTCCTCTTCCAGAAACTTTCCGTCTTTCTTTGTGATTTTTATTAATTCCTGACCGACTCTGTCCCCTACTGGGATGACGACTCGCCCTCCCTCCTTGAGTTGATCCATCAGCGGTTCGGGGATGCTGGGAGCCGCCGCAGTGACGATAATCGCATCATAAGGGGAGTGCGCTTTCCAACCAAGTGTCCCATCAAAGACCTTCAGGAAAATGTTTGTGTATCCCAGTTCATCCAGAATGCCCTCGGCCCTCTGCAAAAGGGACGCTATTCTCTCAACGGAATAGACGACTCTGCACAAACGCGCCAGGACCGCGGCCTGGTAGCCGCTTCCCGTTCCGATCTCGAGCGTCTTCTCGTCCCCATTCAATTCCAAGGCCTGGGTCATCAGCGCTACGATATAAGGTTGGGAAATGGTCTGGTCGTTTCCAATGTCCAGGGGCCTGTCCTCGTAGGCATGGGGTTTCATCATTGGAGGAACGAACCGCTCTCTAGGAACTTCTCCCATGACCCGCAGCACCCCGGGATTTTGGATTCCCCGTGGTACGAGTTGCGTTCTGACCATGTTTTTCCTGGCCGTTTCATAGTCGACCGGCATGCCTCTTCTCCTTCGTCGGACCCAGGATAGAACGACAGGACCAGGTCCTTATAAGATATTTTTGTCCGGCACCGTAAAGGTCCTTGACACAGTTGCACCGTGTGAGGTTCCTTGAATCGGATCAACTCCGACCGGATCGCAGATCCAACACTCTTCCCTCAGCCCGCCACAAGTGACGGCTGGGTCTGGAGATCTCGAAACATTCTACTAAATCCCCCTTTTTGGCCCGTTTAAAAGCGATCTTCAATCCAACCTGCTGGCCCGGGGTGGCTTCCTTCACCGCCTTGGTCTCGATGTGAAGTGAATCGATCGTGCCCTCATAAACCGTGCCGGGTTCTGAGATGAGTCTGAATTTTTTACCGATTGCCAGGGTCCCTTCCAGGACCTCGCAGCCAAGAATGATGCCCTTCCGGCCCCCGGGGAACAGAGCGATGACCCTGGCCCTACCTGTGATCATCTCTTCCTCTTTGGGAGGGATCATCGTTTGTGTGATCTCCTTGACGTCGTCGATGATTTTGTAAATGACATCGTAGAGGCGAATTTCGATACCCCTTTCAGAGGCCTCTTCAGCGATTCGCGGGACAAGACCGACATTGAACCCCACCACCAGGCTGTTCCCCGTTTCCGCCATCAAGAGATCCGATTTGGAAATATCGCCTGTCCCGGCCCGGATCACCTCGACCGTCACATCTCCGGTCTGAAGGGCATCGAGGCCGGAAACAACCGCTTCCATTGTGCCTGCCGTATCTGCCTTGACCACGAGATCGAGGATTGCCGTCTCCTTTTTTAAAGGAATCGTTTCTTCATCTCGGAAGCCTTTCTTCGCTCTCATAGTCATCCATTACACACTGAATCTTAAAAAAAATACA
>JBMNCO010000201.1:0-3101 GCA_049366815.1 Desulfatiglandales bacterium
GTGAGAATAAAATCAGTTCACGATTTTATATAAAGCGGCTGCGCCGCTCTGGGGAAAAGAGCCACGTTCAATGCCTTCGTGCCCTTCGTGAACTTCATGCATGAATTGTAAGAATCTAAAACCTTGCCGGACATAAGATCATGGACTACCAAGTAATCATCTGTTTCGAAACCCACGTGGAGCTCAAAACGAGGACCAAGCTTTTTTGCCCCTGCCCTGTACAGTTTGACGCCCCCCCGAACACGCACATCTGCCCCGTGTGTACAGGACAGCCGGGCGCACTTCCTGTTCTCAATAAAAAGGCCGTCGAATTTTCCGTGCTCACCGGTTTCGCCCTCAATTGCCGTGTGAACCAACGTTCCCGCTTTGCCAGGAAAAACTATTTCTATCCCGACCTTCCGAAGGGATATCAGATCTCCCAGTACGAACTTCCCTTCTGCGAGGATGGTTATCTGGAAATCATCGGGGATGACGGCCGGCCCTATCCCGTGGGGATCAAACGGGTCCACCTCGAAGAGGATGCCGGAAAGCTCGTCCACTCCTCGTCTTCAAACGGCGAATCGGAATACAGCCTCGTTGACTACAATCGCTCCAGCGTACCGCTCCTGGAAATCGTAACAGACCACGAACGCAATCCCCTCCACTCCATCAGTGAGGCCCGGGCCTACCTGGATAAACTGAAGCAGACCCTTATCTATCTCGGGGTCAGTGATTGCAGCATGGAAAAAGGGCAACTCCGTTGTGATGTAAACGTTTCGCTTCGTCCCAAAGGGTCCCAGGACTTCGGCAACCGCACCGAGATCAAGAACATGGCCTCCTTCAAGGCCATTATGGATGCCCTGGCCTATGAGATCCAGCGACAGGCCGAATGTCTTGATTCCGGGGAAACCATCTTCCAGGAGACGCGTCTCTTCGACGAGACAAAAGGCGTCACGCAACCCATGAGGAGCAAGGAAGATGCCCCCGACTACCGTTATTTCCCCGATCCCGACCTCCTGGAAGTGGAACTGGAGGATGGCTTCATTCGAGAGATCAAGGGCCGGATGCCTGAATTACCCGATCAAAAGGCCAGACGCCTTGCCGAGGTCTACAACATCCCGGAAAAGGACATCCGGGTGCTGACCAAGGACAAAGAGGTCTCCGACTACTTCGATTCCTGCGCCCCCCTCTGCGGAGACACCCGGCGTCTGGCACGATGGATCGTCCGGGAATTGTTCAGACTGCTCAAGGAATCGTCCCGTACCCTGGGAGAGTGCAAAGTAAGCCCGGCGGCCTTCTCACGCCTGATCGATCTCATCGCCCAGGGGACCCTGACGGACACGATGGGAGTGGTCGTGCTGGAGGACATGTTCAGGAACGGCGACTCGCCTGAGTCGGTCATCGAGAAAAGGGGGTTCAAACCCATCACGGACCCCGGGGAACTGGAAGCGCTCATACGGGAGGTGGAAGAAGAAAACCCCGGGGTGCTGGCCAAGATCGGAGAGGGCGAGACAAAACCCATCGACTACCTGATCGGTCAGGTGATGAGAAAATCACGGGGCAAGGCCGATCCCAAGCTCGTGCGCGAGATCGTTGAGAAAAGGCTGCTGAGATAGTGCATACCGGGAAGACATCATCCAGGATGAGGCCGTTTGCAGGCGGCCTGTCCGCCTCGGGCCACGCAAAATATCCGTTGTCCTCCCTTTCAGTCTGTGACACGACCCTGCGGCCCCTCAATTCATAGGACTTAGAGTCTGTGCAGATACCGGTCGATCTCGAACCTGCTGACGTGAGTCCTGTAGTGATCCCATTCGATCTTCTTGTTTTCAATAAACTTCTCAAAGATATGATCCCCCAGGATCTCCCTGACAAGCTCACTTTTCTCTGTTGCATTGATGGCGGCATATAGATTGCCCGGGAGATCGGTGATGCCGTGGGCCTTTCTCTCCGCGGGGTTCATTTCAAAGATATCCTCCTCGATAGGATCCGCCAGTTCCATCTTCCTCTCAATGCCGTCCATGCCGGCCCCCAGCATCACGGCAAAGGCGAGATAGGGATTGCAGGCCGGATCAGGCGAGCGCAACTCCATCCTCGTCGCCGTCTCCTTGCCGGGCTTGTACATGGGGACCCTGATCATGGCCGAGCGGTTCCGCCTGGCCCAGGACACATAGACCGGGGCCTCGTAGCCCGGGACAAGCCGTTTGTAGGAATTCACCCATTGATTCGTGATGGATGTGAATTCAGGGGCATGATACATGAGACCTGCGATATAGTGCTTGGCGATGTCGGAAAGATTATACTTGTCACCGGCCTCATAAAAGGCGTTGTTGCTTCCCTTAAACAGGGACTGATGGACATGCATGCCGCTCCCGTTTTGCCCGAAAATGGGTTTGGGCATAAAGGTCGCATGCACGCCATGCTTGCGGGCCATCTCTTTCACGGCCACGCGATAGGTCATGGTCTTGTCGGCCATCCGCAACCCGGTATCATAACGAAGATCGATCTCATGCTGGCTCGGCGCCACTTCATGGTGACTGTACTCCACCTGAATCCCCATGTCCTGGAGGGCGAAGATGGTCTCTCTCCTCAAATCGCTTCCCATATCCACCGGACGGGAATCGAAATATCCGCCCTCATCGAGCACTTCCGTGCCCTTGTTATCCTTGAAATAGAAGTATTCCAGCTCCGGACCCACATAAAGGGTGTAACCCTGATCCGCAATTTTGTTCAGAAGACGCTTGAAAACAAAGCGGGGGTCACCTTCATAGGGTGTCCCATCCGGATTGAGGATATCGCAGAACATACGGGCCACGGGACGTTCCGCGGGTCTCCAGGGAATCAACTGAAAGGTGGTCGGGTCCGGCTTTGCGATCATATCGCTCTCCTGAATCCTGGCAAAACCCTCAATGGAGGATCCATCAAAACCCATTCCTTCCGACAGGCCCTCATCCAACTCCGAAGGCGTCACGGCAAAACTCTTCAGGACCCCCAGGACGTCTGTAAACCAGAATTGGATAAAACTCACATTTTTTTCCTTCACGAATTTTTTGACATCATCGACTGTCTGGCAGTTCATTCTTTTCCTCCCATTGTCTTAATCAACTCAACGTTGCATACCTGAA
>JBMNCO010000202.1:0-29295 GCA_049366815.1 Desulfatiglandales bacterium
TCCCCAGAGCGGCGCAGCCGCTTTATATAAAATCGTGAACTGATTTTATTCTCACGCCCGTTCGCTATACTCACTTGAGACGCAAAGTACACAGAGAGCAAATCTAATTTTACATGGTGCCAGATTTCCTTTTTGGTATGAATTTAGCCCTTTCCAATAACTGTGTGGAAATCATGATTTCCTTTCGAATTATTCAAAGGGCTGAAGTGTTACCCTTTTTGTTGTTTTCATTTTTCGCGATTTTCGGAGACTTCCTGGTAAAGATGTGATTTGCCGCTTCGAGGAAGCGTCGGTCCGCTCTTTCCCGGGGTATGCCCCTTCCCTCTAATAGGCGGCCAAAAAGCATCAAGTCCCCGAAATCTTTTCCCAGGCATCCCCCACCCTGAGGATGGTGCCCTCGTCAAAGGGCTTCCCGATGATCTGCATGCCGATGGGCAGGCCGTCTGCCCAGCCGCAATTGACGCTCATGCCGGGCAGCCCGGCCAGGTTCAAGGAGACCGTAAAGACATCCACCAAATACATCTGAAGGGGGTCGTCGATCTTGTCTCCCAGCCTGAAGGGAGGCGTGGGGGTGACGGGGGTGACCATGCAGTCCACCTTCTCAAAGGCCCTGTCAAAGTCCTCCCTGATCAGGGTTCTGACCCGCTGGGCCTTGAGGTAATAGGCGTCGTAGTATCCGGCTGAGAGCACAAAGGTCCCGAGCATGATTCGTCTCTTGACCTCCCTGCCGAACCCCTCCGTCCTCGTCTTTTCATACATTCGGATCAGGCTGTCTCCCTCTTGGAAGGATCTGAAGCCGTACTTGACGCCGTCATAGCGGGCAAGGTTGCTGCTGGCCTCGGCCGTGGCGATCAGGTAGTAGGTGCTGATGGCGTAGGCCGCGTGGGGGAGAGAGACATCGACGATGCGGGCGCCGTTTTTTTCCAGAAGCCCCACGGCGTCCATGATCCTGTCTCGAACGGCCTGATCAAGGCCGTCGACATAGTATTCGGCAGGAAGACCGATACGGAGGCCCTCGACCCCCTTGCCCAGAAAGGTGGAGTAGTCCGGTTTTTCCACATCCACGGAGGTGGAGTCCATGGGGTCATGACCGCAGATGACGTTCAGGAGCATGGCGCAATCCTCCACCGTCCGACCCAGGGCCCCGACCTGGTCCAGAGAAGAGGCGTAGGAGATCAGGCCGTAACGGGATACCCTGCCGTAGGTGGGCTTGACACCCGTGATTCCACAAAAGGCGGAGGGTTGACGTGTGGACCCTCCGGTGTCCGATCCCAGGGCCAGCACGGCCTCTCCGGCGGCCAGGGCGGCCGCAGATCCCCCGCTCGACCCCCCGGGGACATAGTCGTGGTTGAGGGGGTTCCGGGTGGGCGCAAAGGCGCTGTTTTCCGTAGAAGAGCCCATCCCGAACTCATCCATGTTGGTCTTCCCAATCAGGACCGCGCCGCTTTCGAGGACCTTTTTCACGGCCGTAGCATCATAGGGCGGGGTGTAATTGTAAAGGATCTTGGAGCCGCAGGTCGTTCTCACGTCCCGGGTGCAGAGGATGTCCTTGACGGCAATGGGAAGGCCGTTTAGAGGGGAAACGGCCTTGCCTTCCTGAAATCTTTTATCCGCCTGTTCCGCCTGCTCCAGGGCCCTCTCCGGGGTTGTGGTGATATAGGCGTTGACGATGCCTTCTTTATCGTTGATTCTCGCAAGAACGGACTCGGTGATTTCCCGGGAAGTGACTTCTCCCCGTCTGAGCATCTTTGCCAGGTCCGATGCCGTTCGATCGCACAGTTCCATATCTTAACCTTTTGCCAGTGTGGCCTTTTCTTGGAATCTATTGGTGAATCATTGTTAACCGTTTATGAACAGGACCCCGAGGTGCTTTTCCCGTGACCGTGATCACACCTCAGATGATCCTTGGCACCCTGAAAAACCGGTCTTCTCTTCTGGGGGCCTTTGAAAGAATCCCTTCCGTCTCCGCGGGCTCAACCGGTTCGTCCTCACGCCAGGCGTTCTTCAACTGAAGCACATGGCTCATGGGCGGCACATCGTGGGTGTCGAGATTTTTCAGGGTCTCCACGTAATCCAGCACCGCGTTCAGGTCCGTGTGAAGGGAGGCCGCCTCGGTGGAGGAGACATTCAGTCGGGCCAGACTCACGAGATGGTCAAAGTCTTTTCCGGTGATCTTTTGCGCCCCGACCCTGTCTGAAATCGCGGCCTCCCTCTGAGTGCCCCCTTTGGGCGGAGATTTCAAGTCCGTCTGTTTCCCCAAGCCGGATTGAATTTCAGAGAGCCCCAATTCCTTGATCTGCGATGGATCCACGAAAGACGGAGCCTGGCTCAGGGGGCAGAAGGCGCTTCTGTTCTTGGGGAAGGCGATGACCTCACGAATAGAGGAACTCTTCAGGATCATGGCAATCACGCGGTCCATGCCCAGGGCCAGACCGCCGTGTGGCGGGGCCCCGAATTCCAGGGCCCGGAGAAAAAATCCGAACTTGTTCTCGATCTCGTCCTGGTCCAGGGAGAGGGCTTGGAAAATCTTTTTTTGAAGATCCATTCTGTGGATACGGATGCTCCCGCCCCCCAGTTCCTCTCCGTTCATGACCAGGTCATAGGCCCTGGATTTCAGTCGAAGGAGATCTTCCTTGTCGTAGGGGTCAAAATCCGTTCGGTCGGGCATGGTGAAGGGGTGGTGCTGTGAACCGAGCCCGCTCTCCTTCTCCTCGAAGAGGGGAAAATCCGTGACCCACAGGGGGCAATAGCGATCAGGCGGGATCATGCCGAGCCGTTCGGCCATGTGGAGGCGAAGTCTGCCCAGGACCTCATGCATCTGACCCGGTGATCGGTCGGCGATCATGATGAGGACGTCCCCCTCCTGTGCGTCAAAGCACCGGATCAGCCCTTCCAGTTCTTTGGGGCGGAAGAACTGGACAATGTTGGATTCGAGCTTGCCGTTCCGGACCTTCATCCAACTCATTCCTTTGCCGCCGAGGGACGGAACGACCCTGAGGGCGATCTCATTCTGGAGCACATTCTTGCTCAGCACCCCGGCCTGCCCCCTTATGCAGAACCCCTTGATGTGTCCCCCCGCTTCAATAACGCTCTTGAAGATAGCGTAATCCGTATCCTTGAGGCATCCTGTGACGTCCTCAAAGGCCATATCGAAACGCAGATCCGGCCTGTCGGAGCCATAACGCTCCATGGCCTCCTCGTAGGTCATCCTTGGAAAGGGCCGCGTGAGGGCGATGTCCCCGATGGCGAATATGGTGACCGTGAGTTCCTCGATCACATCATAGATGAACGCCTCATCGATAAAGGAGGCCTCCAGGTCCAACTGGGTAAATTCGGGCTGGCGGTTGGGCCGAAGATCCTCATCCCTGAAACACCGGGCGATTTGGAAATACCTGTCGAGACCGCTGAGCATGAGCAACTGCTTGAACAACTGGGGCGACTGGGGAAGGGAGTAGAATTTGCCGGGGTGAACCCGACTCGGCACAAGGTAATCCCTTGCCCCTTCGGGGGTACTCTTGGTCAGGAAGGGCGTTTCAATCTCCATGAAACCTTTCCGATCAAGGACTTCCCTGACGCTCCTGAGAATCTGGTACCGTTTCCTGAAGTTCTCCTGCATGGATGGGCGGCGAAGATCGAGGTACCGGTACTGTAGTCGAAGATCCTCGTCCACCTTGTCGGGATTCGCCTTGATCTCCTCACCAAGGACCATGGCCTTTTCCGAAATCTGGAAGGGCAGGACTCTCGATGCAGACAGTATGGTCAGCGTGTCCGCGACGACTTCGACCTCACCGGTCCTGATGTTCGGATTTTCGGTGCCTCTGGCCCGCGTTGTCACCATCCCTGTCACTTCAACCACATACTCTTCCTTCAGGGACGAGGCCTTCTCGTAGGCCCCTTCATGACCCCTGGGATCAAAGACCACCTGGACAATGCCCCGGATATCGCGAAGATGGATGAACAGGACATTCCCGTGATCGCGAATGGCATCCACCCAACCCATGAGCAGGACGCCCTGCCCTGCATGGGAGAGGTCGATCTCGCCGCAATATACCCTTTCCCGCCATTTTGTCATGACTTGCCTCATAAAAACCTTTTTCCGGACGCTCAAGTTCTTAACTATCTGGAATCACGAACTAGTGCTCATCCGGGGGCATTCCCGGATTCGCGCTAACAGCCCTCAGCGATCAGCCCTCAGCGATCAGCCCTCAGCGATCAGCCCTCAGCGATCAGCCGTCAGCAAAAGCTATGCAAAGACAAGGCATTAGGCTGAGTGCTGAATGCCGATAGCTGACCGCTCCATCCTAGAATCTCTGAACAAAATCAGGGACTGATTTTGTTAAAATAAACCCTCTGTGCTCCCAGTGTCTCTGTGTGAGATTGTTTTTTTGGGGTTTATCGTTCGTGGTAAACGTGGATCCAGGCTTCACCCGGGGTCCCAAGTATAATCCGTCGCTCCGAGAAGATCACGGTCCCCGCTTTCCGTGCCTGGATTCTGAGCCAAAAGGCCATCCCGGATGAATGTCTCTGTGAATTCAAAAAGGTGCCTGCAAGATCCTCGCCGGGCACTATTGATAACACATAAGACGGGGTGAATTCCACTTTCTTTGCACAGGCCTGTCTCGGTATAGATAACCGGACCCCGCCCGAAACCGACAGGATGGCCACGTGAATCCGGGTTATATAACCCTAATGAATGGAAACTGCAAGGCCGGGCGTTCGGTTTCTTTGAGCCTATGGAATACTATTTTGTAGAAAAGAGCCGTTAAATCATACAAATTTGTAGGGCTTGTCTCCTTCCCGTTTCGTAGGAATATGAGATAACTTTTTAAAAATATAAGCTTTATTTTCTTTGTGAAGGGGTGGCACGGCTGTTGCTCCGAAAAGAAGCACCAGGTTGAACCTTTTGCAGGACAGGCTTCAAGGGGTGTGTGCGTCGGGATCAAGATGGCTGCCGTCCGGATCTCCTGGTCTTTAAAATAATCAATACTGCAAGGGAGGAAGACAATGAGGGAAGCAAAAACAGCAAAGGATGTGCTTGAAATCATCAAAGCCGAGGGCGTGGAAATCGTGGACCTGAGGTTCATGGACTTCCCAGGTCTGTGGCAGCACTTTTCCGTGCCCATAAGGGAAATCGACGAGGGTACCTTCGAAAACGGCCTGGGGTTTGACGGTTCCAGTATCCGTGGATGGCAGGCCATCAACGAGTCTGACATGCTCGTCAAGCCGGTCCCGGAGACGGCCTTTATCGACCCCTTTTTCCAGGCGAAGACCCTGGTCATGATCTGTAATATCTGCGATCCCATAACCGGTGAAGATTATACCCGTGACCCGAGAAACATCGCCCGAAAGGCCGTCAATTATCTCAGGGGTCTCGGCCTGGCGGAGACCGCCTATTTCGGGCCCGAGGCGGAATTTTTCATTTTTGACGATATACGATTCGATCAGACCGTCAACGAAGGGTACTATCATATCGACACCGTCGAGGGGCGCTGGAACACGGGAAGGGCGGAAGGTCCCAATCTGGGGTACAAACCGCGCTACAAAGAGGGCTATTTTCCCGTCCCTCCCACGGACAGCCAGCAGGACATTCGCAGTGAGATGGTCCTGACCCTCGAGAAACTCGGTGTCCTCATCGAGGCCCAGCACCACGAGGTGGCCAGCGGCGGGCAGGCTGAAATCGATATGAGATTTTCTCCCCTGGTGGAGATGGCAGATAATGTCTTGAAATACAAATATGTGATCAAAAACACGGCGAGAAAATACGGCAAGACCGTGACCTTCATGCCCAAGCCGCTCTTTAGCGACAATGGTACCGGCATGCACGTTCATGTGTCCCTCTGGAAGGGCAAGGAGAACCTCTTTGCGGGCGACAGGTACGGCGGATTGTCCGAGATGGCCCTCTATGCCATCGGGGGGATTTTAAAACATACCCCGTCCCTGCTGGCCTTTACCAGCCCGACCACCAACAGTTACAAACGCCTGGTCCCCGGTTTCGAGGCACCGGTGAATCTCGCCTATTCCAGCCGGAACCGGAGTGCCGCGGTGCGCATTCCCATGTATTCCACCTCCGCAAATGCCAAGCGATTCGAGTTTCGTTGTCCGGACCCGAGCTGCAATCCATACCTCGCATTTTCAGCGATCCTGATGGCGGTCATTGACGGGATACAGAACAAGATCGATCCGGGCGATCCCCTGGACAAGGACATTTATGACCTGCCGCCGGAAGAATCGGCCAAGGTGCCCCAGACGCCGGGCTCCCTTCGGGAATCCCTCAATGCCCTCGGGCAGGACCATGCGTACCTCTTGAAGGGGGATGTCTTCACTTCGGACGTGATCGAAACCTGGATTTCCTATAAAATGGTCAATGAGGTGCAGGCCGTTGACCTGAGACCTCATCCGTGGGAATTTGCGCTGTATTACGATATATAACGGTTCATGCCCATCCGGGAGCATTCCCGGATGAGTGCCGGCAGCCGTCAGACGCTCAGCGATCAGCAAAGGCCATGCAAAGACAAGGCATCGGGTTGAGCGCTGAAGGCTGATAGCAGATTGCTTCGTCCGGAGCGCATGTATTTCCGGATGGAAAGTAACGATGAGGGGAACATTTGGCCACAAAGCCGGACATTGCAGGCCTCAAAAAGGCATTACCGGAGATCGCCCCCCCATTCCTTGAGGAACATCTCGCTAGGCTGAGCGATCGATATTTCAATCGCTTCAGCGAGAAGGAAATCGCGGATCATATAAAGGGACTCTCCGAAATCACCCCGGAGAGTCCCGCGAAGATTCTGTTGAGGTCCCGCAGGGACGGAACGGTGGACTGCACTGTGCTGGCCTTTGATTACCCCTCCGAATTCTCGCTCATCACGGGCGTCCTTGCGGCCATGGGTTTCAGCATCCTTTCGGGTGATGTGTTCACCTACAAAAGGAAGGTCATGGCCCCCTCAAGAGATGTCCCAAGGCGGAAAGGTCCGGTCACCGGGGTCCTGCCCGATCTTCTCAGAAGGCGGAGAATCATCGACCACTTTACGGGGGTTGTGCATTCATCCCTGGCCTTTAATGTCTGGGCCGATGAATTCACTGAGCGTCTGACATCCGTCATCGGGCTCCTTGAAGGGGGTGAGGACGATAAGGTGAACGAGGCAAAACACCAGGTCAATGAAATGGTGGTTCAGAGATTGCCCGGTCCGAGTGCACCTGAATTTCCTGTCTTGTACCCTGTCAGGATCGAGGTTGGTCGGCAGAACGGCCCATTTACGAGCTTGAGGGTCGTTTCGGAAGATACACCCGCCTTTCTCTATTCCCTGTCCAACGCCCTCTCCCTTCAGGGGATTGTGATTGAGCATGTCCGAATTCGAACCATAAGGGGGAGGATTGAAGACCGGATGGATCTGGTGGATCTTCGCGGCGGGAGAATAAAGGACGGCGCTTTGCTCGAACGGTTGAAGGTCCTGGTGCTCCTCACCAAGCAGTTCACCTATTTCCTTGGAAAGGCCCCGGACCCCTACCGGGCCCTTTCCCGGTTCGAAAACCTCGTGAAGGACATCCTCCGGCATCCGGAGAAAGGGAAATGGCTGGATTCCCTCACGGCCCCTGAAACCTTGACCGCCCTGGCCCGGCTCCTCGGAACCAGCGACTACCTGTGGGAGGATTTTATTCGCCTCCAGTATGAGACGCTGCTTCCCATGCTGAGACCCCATGTCGTGGGACGCCGGTTCTCAACGTCTGCCGAAGCCCTGAAAACCAGGATGGAACAAGCGATGCAAGGGGCGCGGACCTTGGAAGAACAACAACGATGTCTCAATGAATTCAAGGATCGTGAGATCTTTCTCATCGACCTGGATCATATCCTGGATCCCCACGTGGATTTCAGGGTCCTGTCGGGGAGATTGACCCTCCTGGCCGAAACCGTGGTGGATGCGGCCGCCGCCCTCGTCTATGCCGACCTGGTCAAGGCCTTCGGGAGACCGAGGACCAGCGCCGGCCTGGAGGCGGCCCATGCCGTCCTCGGTCTCGGCAAGCTGGGGGGTGCCGCCCTGGGATATGCCTCGGACATTGAACTGCTTTTTGTTTACAGCGACAACGGCCGGACCGACGGCGATCCCTCCCTGACCAGCGCGGAATTTTTTGAAAGAATGGCCGGCATGGTCAGACAGGCCATAAAGGCCAAACGGGAAGGGATCTTTCACGTGGATATGCGGCTTCGCCCCTACGGCAATGCCGGACCCCTGGCCTCCAGTCTGGACGGTTTTTGTCATTATTATGGGAGGGGAGGGCAGGCCCATACCTTCGAACGCCTCGCTCTGGTGCGTCTGCGCGTGGTTGGGGGTGATCCCGCCTTCGGCAGCCGTATAGAAAGGCTGAGGGATGAACTCGTCTATTTTTCCGGCGCTCTTGATTTTGATGAACTCCGCAATCTCAGGGAGAGGCAGTTCAGGGAGAAGACAGAGGGGGGAAGGCCGAATGCAAAATTCAGCCCGGGGGGGCTGGTGGACCTCGAGTACGGGGTCCAGATTCTTCAGATCATGCATGGTAAGGACTTCCCCCGACTCAGGACGCCCATCCTCCATGAATCCCTGGCGGCCCTGGCCGAAACAGACCTCATGGCGGCCGACGAGGCCGGAAAATTGGTTCAGGCCTATGACTTTCTTCGTAACCTGATCAACGGCCTGCGCATGCTTCGGGGATCCGCCGAGGATCTTTTCCTGCCCAGGGAAGAATCCATGGAGTACAGGCACCTGGCACGGCGAATGGGTTATGAGACGGGCGGGCCCCTGGAGCCCGCCCACGCGCTCAGTATAGATTTTGAGACCCATACCGCAAACGTGCGCCTCTTTGTGGAAAGATATTTCGGGAGGGGTCTGCTGCCCGGTCCGGAAACAGGGACCATCGCCGATCTGATCCTGTCCGCAGAGTTGCCGGAAGGTTCCAGGCACCGGATACTCCTTCAGGCGAATATCAGAGATCCCGGGAGGGCCCACGTCAACCTGGCCAAACTTGCGGGGGAGGGGTCGCGCAGGGAGGCCTTTGCGCGTCTCTCTCTCCTGGCCTGGGACATCCTGATGCAGGTCCCGGACCCGGACATGGCATTAAACAACTGGGAGCGGTTTATACACGCCCTGGCAAGCCCTGAATCTCATTATCGAAGGCTTCTGTCCCAGCCCATGCATCTCGAAATCCTGTTGAAGCTCTTTGCCGGCAGTCAATTCCTTTCCGATACCCTGGTCCGGCACCCCGGTTTCCTGGACTGGGTCATGATCCCCGGTAACCTGCATGAAATGAGGGAGAGAAGGGATATCGAAGAGGACCTTCGAAGCGCCCTGCATCATTGCGCGGGCCACCGGGAGTGGCTCAACATCCTGCGTCGCCTCAGGAGGCGTGAGATGCTTCGCATCGGCGCCAAGGACCTGTGTCTGCGGATCCCGACCCGGCACGTTATGCTCGAACTTTCGCGGCTGGCCGACGCCATCACGGAGGTATCTCTCGAGGGCGTCTGGAAGAAATGGAGGGAAGGGGGAGAGCCAGGGGAGTCCATAAAGGGCCCGGAAGAGGACTTTTGCATCCTGGCCCTGGGAAAACTCGGGGGGAACGAACTCAACTACAGTTCAGACATCGATCTGCTCGGTCTCCGGGACGACGGCTCGGACCCGGTACACCCCCGGGGCCGGGCGGGTGAGCACCGGAAGGAGCTTTTTTCCCATGCGATGGAAGCCCTTCGTTCGGATCTCTCGATCCACACGGAAGAGGGCTGTGCCTACCGGGTCGATCTAAGATTGAGGCCCTTCGGCCGGGCAGGGGAGCTGGTCCCGAGTCTGTCCGGTCTGACTCGGTACTACCTTGAACAGGCCTCTGTCTGGGAGGTGCAGGCCGCCATCAAGATGCGGCCCGTTGCGGGGAACCTCGGCCTGGGCTACCGTCTTCTGGAAGGAATTCGGCCGATATTCCTCGAGAAGAGGGATCCCGTCCGCATTTCCGAATGCATCGAGAGGATGCGGTGTGGGGGGGTGAAGGCAGCCTCCGGAAGGCTTGGGAGGGGAATGGACGTGAAAACCGGGAAGGGAGGGTTGCGCGACATTGAATTCCTTGTGCAGGGGCTTCAGTTGATGCACGCATGGGAAGATCCCGCCCTGCTGGAGGGGAACACCCTCAGGGCGCTTGACCTGCTCGGAGAGGCGCGGATACTCCCACAAAGAGTCGTCGAGCAATTGAAAGACGACTATGATTACATGCGAAGAATCGAACACTGTCTCCAGATTTTCGACGACCGGCAGATCCACAGCCTTCCCCGGGATCCGGCTGAAATCGAGGCCTTGTCCAAGAGGATTTTGGGCACCCAGGCAAGGGGTGTGGATTTTCTGGCGGACCTCGATACGCGTTTTATCCGCACGAGGAAGGCCTACTTCGACTATCTGATCAAAAAGACATGTCCGTGATTTCGGCGCCGTCGCGGCGAAGGTGAAGTTTTCTCTTTCCTCTCGGCGCGTCAGGGAAGCCGAGGCGCTGTATTCAAAAAGAGAGGCCCCGCCTTTCCGGGGCTCTTATGGCCGCTGGATAGGTCCTTGCTATGGCGGGGCGGCCGGCGTAACATAAGGGCCTGAGGGCTGACAAAAACGGTCATCTGCCGATTCGGCATAGAGACACCGGATACAATGGAAACAGGTGAAAATGAATCAAATAAACAAGAAGAAACGGTTGGGACGATTTCCACGGCCGCAGGGCCTATACGATCCGCAGTGCGAACATGACAGTTGCGGTGTGGGCTTTGTAGTCAATGTCCACGGCACAAAGAGCCATGATATTTTGGAGAAGGGCGTCCAGGTCCTCAAGAACCTCGAACATCGCGGGGCGGTAGGGGGAGACCTGAAAACCGGGGATGGGGCCGGCATATTGTTTCAGGTCCCCGACCTCCTCTTTCGTCGTACGTGCGGGAGCCGCGGGCTTGACCTGCCCGAGTCCGGGGGCTACGGCGTAGGCATGATCTTTCTTCCCCAGTGCTCTGATCTGAGGAAAAGGTGTGAAGAGGTCATTGAAAAAACGGCCCTTTCAGAGGGGCTGAAGGTCCTGTGTTGGCGTGATGTCCCGGTCGAGGAGAGTGCCATCGCAGGCCAGGCAAGGCGTGAGCAGCCCGTCATCAGACAGTGCATCCTGTATGGCGGCGGTCTGCAACGGGCGGATCTGGACCGAAGACTCTATGTCGTCAGACGCGTGATTGAAGGTCGAACCGGTGAATTTGTCGGGGCGGAAGACTGCTTCTACGTAGCCAGCCTCTCTTCCCGTACCATCACCTATAAGGGGATGCTCACGGGGACCCAATTGCCCCGTTTTTATCCCGATCTCAAGGATTCCGAGGTGGTCAGCGCCCTGGCCGTGATTCATCAGAGATACAGCACCAACACCTTTCCTTCCTGGGAACTCGCCCAGCCCTTTCGCTATCTGGCCCACAACGGGGAGATCAATACCCTTCGAGGAAATCTCAATCACCTCAGGGCCAGAGAGTCGTCCTTGGAATCCGATCTGTTAGGTCATGACCTCAAGAAGCTCCTGCCCATCGTCGATGAGAGGGGGAGCGATTCCGCCTGCCTCGACAACGCCCTGGAACTCCTGGTGAGCGCCGGCCGTCCGCTCCCCCATGCCATGTTGATGCTCGTTCCCGAGGCCTGGGGCGTGAAATATCCCATTGGACCGGATCAGCGGGGTTTTTTTGAATACCATGCGGGTCTCATGGAACCCTGGGACGGACCGGCGGCCGTCGCCTTTTCAAATGGAGCCCAGGTCGGGGCCATGCTGGACCGAAACGGCCTCCGTCCCGCCCGCTACACGATCAGTAAGAGCGGTTTCATGGTCTTCGCCTCCGAGGCCGGGGTCCTGGAATGTCCACCTGAAGAGGTCGCTGAAAAGGGCGCCCTCAGGCCCGGACAGATGATCCTGGCGGACTTGAAACGCGGCCGGATCCTCAAAAACGGAGAGATCAAGACACTGATTGCAAGGTCTCAACCCTATCGCCGGTGGGTGGAAGAGAACAAGATCACACTCCGGGGGTTTTACGGGGAGGTGGCTTCCGTCGAGCCCGATCTGGACCGTCTCCTCTACCGGCAGAAACTCTTCGGCTACTGCAGGGAAGACCTGGATCGGATCATCGGCCCCATGGCCTCCCAGGGAAACGAACCGGTGGGTTCCATGGGCGCGGATATCCCCCTTGCCGTCCTCTCGGAAAAAAACCAATTGCTGTACGGGTATTTCAAGCAGCTCTTCGCGCAGGTGACAAACCCGCCGATTGATCCGGTCCGCGAAGAACTGGTCATGTCGACGATGACCTTTATGGGTAACCCGGGAAACATCCTCTCCCAGGTCCCGGGAAACAGTCGCCTCATCAAATTGCAGCATCCGGTTCTCACAAACGAGGATTTGAAGCGCATCCTGGACCTCAATCTGGAAGGATTTCGGTCGACCCGACTTTCCATGGGTTTCAGGGCGGGGGGAAACGGCGCCGTTCTAAAGCTCGCCCTGGGCAAGCTCTGCATGGAGGCGGAGGAATCCATCGGCAGGCACCGCTCCCTCATCATCCTGAGTGATCGTGATCTCCCTGAAGAAGAGGTTCCCATACCGGCCCTCCTGGCCGTGTCCGCCGTGAACCAGCACCTTGTCCGAAAAGGGGTCCGTACCAGTACCGGCCTCATCCTCGAAACCGGCGAACCCAGGGAAGTCATGCATCTGGCCCTGCTTCTCGGCTATGGGGCAACGGCCGTCAACCCCTATCTCGCCTTTGAGACAGCCGCCGCCATGGCCCTCAGAAAAGAGCTGGCCAAGGAAATCGGGGTGCCTGTAGCCATCGAGAACTACATAAAGGCCCTTGTCAAGGGACTGTTGAAAATCATGTCCAAGATGGGGATCTCGACCCTCAGGAGCTACCGGAGCGCCCAGGTCTTTGAGTCGGTGGGGCTGAACCGCGATCTTGTGGATGTCTTTTTCCCGGGAACGGCCTCCCGGATTCAGGGCATCGGCCTGAATGAAATTGCCGAAGAGGCCAACAGCCGGTATAAGGAGGCGGACAACAAGGCCCCGGATGCCCCGAAGATATTGTCGAGCGGTGGATATTACAGCCTGCGTCGGGACGGTGAGCGACACCTCTTCAGCCCCGAGGCCATCACCAGGCTCCAGCAGGCGACCAGGAACAACGACCCCGCACTCTATCGTGCATACGCAACCGGGATCAATGAACAGGCCCGGGCCCTCTCGACACTCCGGGGCCTGTTCCGTTTCAAGGAGACGAAACCCGTTTCCATCGATGAGGTGGAACCGGCCGAGGAGATCATGAAGCGTTTCGTGACGGGCGCCATGTCCTTCGGTTCCATCAGCAGGGAAACCCACGAGACCATCGCCATTGCCATGAACCGCATCGGGGGCAAGAGCAACAGCGGGGAGGGCGGTGAGGATCCGGAACGCTACAGGCCGCTTCCGAACGGGGACAGCCGCTGCAGCGCCGTCAAGCAGGTGGCAAGCGGCCGCTTCGGCGTGACCGCTGAATACCTGGTGAATGCCAGGGAACTCCAGATCAAGATCGCCCAGGGGGCCAAGCCGGGGGAGGGTGGACAGTTGCCCGGCCACAAGGTCAACGAAGAGATCGCCCGGGTGCGACATTCCACCCCAGGGGTTACACTGATTTCTCCTCCCCCACATCACGACATCTATTCCATTGAAGACCTCTCACAGCTCATCTTCGACCTCAAGAATGTGAATCCCGATGCCCGGGTCTCCGTAAAACTGGTCTCGGAGATCGGGGTCGGTACGGTGGCCGCCGGTGTGGCGAAGGCCCATGCCGACATGGTCCTGATCAGCGGTTTTGACGGAGGGACCGGGGCCTCGCCCCTTTCTTCCATCCGGCATGCCGGCGCCCCATGGGAGCTGGGGCTGGCCGAAACGCAGCAGACCCTGGCTCTCAACGGACTGCGAAGCCGGATCAGGGTCCAGGTGGACGGCCAGATGAAGACCGGACGGGACGTGGTCATCGCCGCCCTGCTCGGCGCCGAGGAATATGGATTTGCCACGGCCGTCCTGGTGGTCCTTGGATGTGTGATGATGAGAAAGTGCAATGCCAATACCTGCCCGGTGGGGATCGCCACCCAGGATCCGAGATTGCGGAGGCGTTTTACCGGAAAACCGGAATATGTCCAGAACTTTTTCACCATGGTCGCGGAAGAAGTCCGGGAGAATATGGCCGGGCTGGGCTTTCGAAGGATGGAGGACATGATCGGGCGATCCGATCTCCTGGAAATGAATTCCGCCATTGATTTCTGGAAGGCAAAGGGGCTGGACCTTTCCGCGCTTTTCCACCGGCCCGAGCAGGCCGACGGGACTGCTTTCCGTTGCACGCAGGCCCAGCAGCACGACATCCGTGACGTTATGGACAGGGCCCTGATCCTGGAGGCCCGGGAGGCCTTGGGTTCCGGGAAAAAGGTCGTCATTCAAAAGGCCATAAGGAATGTGAACAGGACCACCGGCGCCATGCTGTCCGGCGAGATCGCCAAACGCTACGGAAACAAGGGGCTTCCGGAAGATACCATCCAGTGCCGTTTCAAAGGGGCCGCCGGGCAGAGCTTCGGGGCCTTTGGCGCCGGAGGCCTGACCCTGATCCTGGAAGGAGAGGCCAATGACTATCTCGGGAAGGGGCTTTCCGGGGGAAAGATCATCGTCAAACCTTATCCCGGCGTCACCTTCGACCCCTCGGAGAACATCATCGTCGGAAACGTCCTGCTCTACGGTGCCACCTCCGGAGAGGCCTACATCCATGGAAGGGCGGGAGAGCGGTTTGCCATCCGCAACAGCGGGGCCTGCGCCGTGGTCGAGGGAGTCGGGGATCACGGGTGTGAATACATGACAGGCGGCAGGGTGGTGATCCTCGGTGAAACCGGCATCAATTTCGCAGCGGGCATGAGCGGTGGGATCGCCTATGTCTATGATCCCACCAGACAGTTTGACAGCCGCTGTAATCTGGACATGGTGGATCTCGAACTGGTCACCGAGGAGGCGGACATCCGAGAGCTTAAGGAGATGATCAGACGTCACCGCAAGGTCACAGGAAGCCGGAAGGCCGCCCGTATCCTCGAAGACTGGGAGGCCTGTCTGCCCTTCTTCGTCAAGGTCTTTCCCATGGAGTACCGGAGGGTTCTCGGGATGATGAGCAAAGAAGACGAATCCACAGAGAGGGCGGAGGTGCAACATGGGTAAACCGACAGGATTTCTGGAATACGCACGCAAAGAGCCCGGATACAGACCAAGGGAGGAAAGGCTTCGGGATTTCGGGGCCGTGGAACTTCGGGCCAAGCAGCAGGATATGCACATTCAGGCGGCGCGTTGCATGGAGTGCGGCACGCCGTTTTGTCATGCCTATGGCTGTCCCCTGGGCAATGTGATACCGGAATTCAACAATTACGTATACCGAGGCAAGTGGCGACAGGCCCTGGATATCCTGCTTTCCACCAATAACTTTCCTGAATTTACGGGACGGGTTTGTCCGGCCCCCTGTGAAGCGGCCTGCGTAGCGGGGATCAACGACGGGCCTGTGACAATCCGGCATATCGAGCTGTCTATCATTGAAAAGGGCTTTGAAAACGGCGCGCTCTGCGTCGTTCCCCCCTCCTTCCGCCGTGATGAACGTGTGGCCGTGATTGGAGGCGGACCTGCGGGACTGGCCGTGGCAGACACCCTGAACAAGGCCGGATATCGGGTGACGGTTTTTGACACGCAAAAACGGCCGGGGGGGATTCTGCGCTATGGAATCCCGGACTTCAAGCTTGAAAAGTGGGTGGTGGATCGACGTATTCGGCTGATGGAGGGGGAAGGTGTCCGTTTTGAAATGGGTGTGAGCGTTGGGGAGGATGTCTCTTACCGGTATCTCGAGGGGCGATTCGATGCGATCTGCATGGCCTGCGGGGCGAGGGAGCCCCGGGACCTATCCATACCCGGACGTGACCTGCAGGGCATACACCCGGCGATGGATTACCTTGTCCAGCAAAATAAGAGAGGTGCGGGTGAACCCCTGGGTCCTGCCGCGGAAATCGGGGCCGGGGGCAAAAAGGTCGTGATCATCGGCGGCGGGGATACGGGTTCGGACTGCCTGGGGACCGCCCTGCGGCAGAGGGCCGAAAAGGTCACCCAACTGGAAATCCTGCCCAGGCCTCCCAGAGAGAGATCGGAGACGACCCCCTGGCCCATGTGGCCCCTCATGATGCGGGAGACCCACGCCCACAAGGAAGGGGGAGAGCTTCGCTGGTCCGTATCGGCCAAGGCCTTTCAGGGGGACCGTGGCAGGGTGAAAAGCATTCGCTGCAGCGAAGTGGACTGGGACAGGGGTGAGGACGGCGCACTGAAGACACCCAGGGAGAGGCCTGGAACGGAATTCGAGGTTGAGGCGGACCTGGTGCTCCTGGCTATGGGATTTGCGGGGCCTGGGAAGAACCGTATTGTGGAGGAACTGGGGATAGAAAAGGATCTGCGGGGAAATGTCAAGGCCGATGCGAACAACATGACGAACGTCCCCGGGGTTTTCGTCGCCGGTGACATGGGCACGGGCCAGTCCCTGGTTGTGCGGGCTATTGCGGACGGGCGAAGGGCCGCTCTGGGCATTCAGAGGTTTTTTGCGGCCGGAGGGAAAAGGGCCGCATCCTAAGATCCGTTTCATGCGACAAAAAGAGGAGAGAAGGGTTGATTTGTTCGCCAAAAGGGAATATATGATTATTGGTCCGGTCATCTAATCCGTTTAAAGTCATTGCCCCTCTCTGGTCCCTCCTCATAGTGGCGCGGAAAAATATCGAAGAGGAATTCATTAATTTCCTGGGATAGACTGTGACCACCCCTCTCCCGGTTATTCTCCATCAGGTCGCACCCATTTGCCCGGAGCCTCAGGGCGGCAGTCCGGCGGTCACAGGTGACCCACCGAAAGTTGGGGAGGGTAGTGACTCGGACCGAGGGCAGGCTCGCTGCCTGTTTAAGGGGTAACTACTCAGCTAGATAGGCTGTAGGCATTTAGGCTGTGAGGTACCGCAGGAAGGGAACATGCGTGATCATAGGAAACTCAGAGCGTTTAAATTGGCTGATGAAGTGCGGTTCGGAAACTAATAGCCTTTAGCCTACAGCCTAAACAACCTGAACAGTTACTTTAAGGGAAGATAGACGGGCATGCGTGGCGAGAAGGAGTCGACCGGCTTGCGGGGTGCGCCGAGATGGAGAATAACCGGGAGAGGGAGTGGCATCGCTCAAAGATTTTTTCTTGTGAAGGAATCCTTGCCATCGGTTCATGACCGATAAGGCCTCAAACAAAAAGATGGAAAAGACAAGAGCCATATTGGCCCTGGAGGACGGGACGGTTTTCAGGGGCCGTTCATTTACCGGACACGGTGAGACGGTTGGTGAAGTGGTCTTCAATACGAGCATGTCGGGCTATCAGGAGATCCTGACCGACCCTTCTTATTGCGGTCAGATGGTCACCATGACCTATCCCCTGATCGGCAACTACGGCATCAATGAGGAGGATGTCGAATCCGATAGAATCCAGGTCAAGGCCCTTCTTGTCAAGGAGTACCAGGAATGGCCCAGTAACTGGCGGTCTCAGAAGAGCCTGGCCGACTATCTCAGATCGCATGACATCCCGGGGATCGAAGGCATCGATACCCGAGCCCTCACCCGGCACATCCGGGTGGCGGGGGCCATGAAGGCGGCCCTGTCCACCCTGGATCAGGATCCGGATTCTCTGGTTGAAAAGGCCAGGCGTTCCCCGGACATGATCGGACAGGACCTGGTCAGGAACGTGACCTGCCGTGAACCCTATTTCTGGAAGGCCGGCCGGCCGGTACCGGTCCAGGGGGGGCTGGCGTCTTTCCAATGGCCGGATGAGCCCGGCAAGTGGCGTGTCGCGGCCATGGATTTCGGTGTGAAATACAATATCCTCCGGTCCATGGAGAAGAAGGGGTGCAGCATCCTTGTACTGCCTGCGGACGCCGATTCCGACACCATTGAACGGCTCGCGCCCCAGGGGCTCCTGCTGAGCAACGGGCCGGGAGACCCGGCCGCAGTCACCTATGCGGTTGAAACCATCCGGAATCAGATCGACCGGAGGCCCATTTTCGGGATCTGTCTGGGGCATCAGCTCGTCGGCCTGGCCCTCGGAGGCAGGACCTATAAGCTCAAATTCGGGCATCGGGGCGCCAACCAACCCGTCAAGGACCTGACCACGGGAAAGGTGGAGATCACCTCCCAGAACCATGGCTTCTGTGTGGATATGGCGTCCCTGAAGAACATCGATGTAGACCTGAGTCACATCAATCTCAACGACAACACCCTGGAGGGACTCCGGCACAGGAAGACGCCGCTCTTCTCGGTGCAGTATCATCCCGAGGCATCACCGGGCCCGCACGATGCCGCCTATCTCTTTGATCGTTTTATCGACATGATGGAGAGACATTATATTATAAGATCGTGAAGCGATTTTATTATGCCGAAACGTACAGACATCAAAAAAATTCTGATTATCGGTTCCGGGCCCATTGTGATCGGACAGGCCTGCGAGTTCGATTATTCCGGTACCCAGGCCTGCAAGGCCTTGAAGGAAGAAGGGTATGAGGTGGTGCTGATCAACAGCAACCCCGCAACCATCATGACAGACCCCGAGATGGCGGGCCGAACCTATGTGGAACCCATCACCCCGGAGATCGTCGCCAAGGTCGTCGAGCGGGAAAGGCCCCAGGCCATACTGCCGACACTGGGCGGACAGACAGGGCTCAATACGGTGGTCAAGGTGGCCGAGACGGGTCTTCTCGAAAGACTGGGGGTGGAGGTCATCGGTGCGACTATTCCCATCATTCTCAAGGCCGAAGACCGGGAGCAGTTCCGGGATGCCATGGAGCGAATCGGGCTCCGGGTCCCCAGGAACGGTATCGCACGTGACATGGAGCAGGCCAGGGAGGTGGCCGAAAAGATCGGCTACCCGGTTATTATCCGGGCCAGTTTCACCCTTGGGGGCGCGGGGAGCGGTGTGGCCTACAACCGGGAAGAGATGGAGATCATTGCCAAGGCCGGACTCGAGGCCAGCATGATCTCGGAGATCATTGTCGAGGAATCCCTGATCGGATGGAAAGAGTATGAACTGGAGGTCATGCGGGATTATAAGGACAATGTGGTGATTATCTGCTCTATAGAAAACCTGGATCCCATGGGTGTTCATACAGGGGACAGTATTACGGTCGCCCCGGCCCAGACCTTGACGGATCGGGAATATCAGGTCATGCGGAATGCGTCCCTCGCCATTATCAGGGAGATCGGTGTTGAAACAGGTGGATCCAACATCCAGTTCGCCGTTCACCCCCGGACCGGCGAGATGGTGGTCATCGAGATGAATCCGAGGGTGTCCCGGAGTTCAGCCCTGGCCTCCAAGGCCACGGGCTTTCCCATCGCCAAGATCGCAGCCAAACTTGCGGTAGGCTATACCCTTGACGAGATTGCAAACGATATCACCCGGGAGACCCTGGCCTCCTTTGAACCCACCATCGATTACTGCGTTGTCAAGATCCCCCGGTGGACCTTCGAGAAGTTTTCAGGGGCAAAGGACATCCTGACGACCTCCATGAAGTCCGTAGGGGAGACCATGGCCATCGGGAGGACCTTCAAAGAAGCCCTCCAGAAGGCCGTCAGGTCTCTGGAGATCGGAAAGCCCGGACTCGGGGCCGACCGTGCATCCGAAAGGGAAAAAGATGTCCAGGAGATCGAAAAGAAACTCATAGAGCCTCATTCCAAAAGGATCTTCTATCTTTGGGAGGCCTTTAGAAAGGGTTTTTCCCTTGAAAAAATTCATGAACTGACTCAAATCGATCCCTGGTTTCTCTTTCACATCCGTGAGATTTTCGAGATGGAAGAAGGGCTGAGGGATATGGCCCGGCGCAATATACCCCCGGAGGAATGGGACGCGGATTTTTTCAAACAGGTCAAGGAATACGGCTTTTCAGACATCCAGCTTGCAGGTCTTTTCAAGAGGGGAGAACAGGGCATCCGTGATGCCCGGAATCAAAAACAAGTCAGACCGGTCTACAAACTGGTGGATACCTGTGCCGCCGAATTCGAGGCCTATACCCCGTATTACTACTCCACCTATGAGCAGGAAAACGAGATCAGGACATCAGGCGGAAGAAAGGTGGTCATACTGGGCGGGGGGCCCAACCGGATAGGCCAGGGCATAGAATTCGATTACTGCTGTGTACAGGCCTCCTTTGCCCTCAAAGAAATGGGGATCGAGAGCATCATGGTAAACAGCAACCCGGAGACGGTGAGTACGGACTATGATACCTCGGACAAGCTCTATTTCGAACCCCTGACAAGGGAGGATGTCCTCAATATCATCGAACAGGAAAAGCCGGAAGGGGTCATTGTCCAATTCGGGGGACAGACGCCCCTCAACATCGCCGTTCCCCTGGCCGAGGCCGGTGTGCATATCCTCGGAACCAGTCCGGACAGCATTGATCTGGCCGAGGACCGGCGGCGTTTTCAAGAGCTCCTGCATCGGCTCGATCTCCTCCAGCCTGAAAACGGTATCGTCATGAGCGCCCAAGAGGCCCTTGAAGTCACCCGTCGGATCGGGTTCCCCGTGGTGGTCAGGCCTTCTTTCGTCCTGGGTGGAAGGGCCATGGAGATCATCTATGATCAGCAGGACCTGGAACGTTATATGACGACCGCCGTGGAGGTTTCTCCGGGAAAACCCGTGTTGATCGACAGTTTTCTGGAGCACGCCGTGGAGATTGATGTGGATGCCATCTCGGACGGTGAGACCACGGTTTTGGGCGGCATTATGGAGCACATCGAAGAGGCGGGCATCCACAGCGGTGACAGTGCCTGCGTGCTCCCACCCATCTCGCTGACTGTAGAGATTCTGGAGCAGATCAAGACCCAGACAAGGGCCCTGGCCGGGGCGCTCAAGGTCATAGGCCTGATGAATATCCAATATGCGGTCAAGGACGGCAAGATCTATATCCTGGAAGTGAACCCCAGGGCATCGAGGACCGTTCCTTTTGTGAGTAAGGCCACGGGGGTGCCCCTGGCCAAACTGGCTACCAAAGTCATGATGGGTCAGCGACTCAGGGACCTCGGGTTGACCAAGGAGGTCTCAGTCTCCCATGTATGTGTGAAGGAGTCGGTCTTTCCCTTTAACCGATTTCCCGGTGTGGATACCCTTCTCGGACCGGAAATGAAATCCACGGGAGAGGTCATGGGTATTGACCAGTCCTTCGGGCATGCCTTTGCCAAGTCCCAGTTGGCGGCGGGTCAAAAACTGCCCCTGTCCGGCAACGTTTTTATCAGTGTCCGGGACGAGGACAAAGAGGGGGTTCTCAATACGGCGCGACTCTGCCGGAAATGGGGGTTCCGAATTCTGGCCACCAGTGGTACTTCTGTTTTCCTCGATGGTCGTGGGATTCCCAACGAGCGGGTCAAGAAGGTGAGAGATGGCCGACCCCATGTTTTAGACATGATGAAGAACGGAGAGATCGCCCTCGTCATCAATACGGCCGATAACAAGAGGGCTGTCTCCGAATCCTATTCCATCCGCCGGACGGCACTCACGTTGAATATACCCTATACGACGACCCTGGCCGCGGCCCGGGCCACAATCCTGGCCATCAGGTCCATGATAGAAGGGGATCTGAATGTCAAGACCCTGCAGGAATTCCATGAGATGGATTCCCTGATTCACGGTTTCAGGGAGTAGGAGGGGCGTTGCGCGTTGCGACATGGTTTTTGCAGTCAGTTGAGATCTCTTTTCGAAGACGAAAGACTTTCAGAGTGTAAAAAAGGTATCTTGCTTCCTCCTTGTCTGAAATCAGCGGTTTCGGGGCGGAAAGTTGCTCGTTTCGATCCCGTTTTCCATTTCAAGACATTGGAATTCAGAGGAATTCCTGCGAAATCCTAACCGGCCGTGATCGGCCGACAACTGATCATTATCAAGCAGGTGAGGGACATGCCTGAAGAAAAAATACGTCACATATTGCCTCAAAGGCCCCGGGAGGAATGCGGGATATTCGCCGTATACGGCCACGAAGATGCCGCAACACTGGCCTACTTCGGTCTCTATGCCCTGCAGCACAGGGGTCAGGAAAGTGCCGGGATCGTCGCGTCAGACGGCAGGCGCGTGGCCGAGCACAAGGCCATGGGACTGGTTCACGATGTCTTTACCCAGGATATCCTTGATCGGCTCAAGGGTAATATCGCACTGGGGCACGTCCGGTATTCCACCACGGGCTCTTCTCTTCTCGTGAACGCCCAACCCTTCAGGGTCCAGTATGCAGGAAAGACCCTGGCCATCGCCCACAACGGCAATCTGGTCAACGCCAGGCAGATAAGAACGGAAATGGAAAACCGGGGCTCCATCTTCCAGACCACCATGGACAGTGAAGTGGTCCTTCACCTGGCGGCCCGGGGCCTCAAAAACGGCCTGAAGCGTGCCATGACTGATATCATGAGGCAGGTCAGGGGGGCCTTTTCCATGGTGATCATGACGGATGACATGCTGATCGCCCTGCGTGATCCAAACGGATTCCGTCCCCTCTGCATCGGGAAACTGGACGATGGATACGTGGTGTCCTCGGAGACCTGTGCCCTGGATCTGGTGGAGGCCACCTATCTTCGGGATGTGGAACCCGGCGAGGTCCTGGTGATCAACAAGAACGGCATACACAGTGTCCGTCTGGAAACCGGACAACGCAGGGCACAATGCATCTTCGAACTCATCTATTTTTCAAGGCCCGACAGCAGCGTCTTCGGGGAGAACGTCTATCTGTTTCGAAAAAAACAGGGGAAACTCCTGGCCGAGGAGTTTCCGGTGGAAGCGGATCTCGTCATGCCTTTCCCTGATTCCGGAAATTACGCGGCCATCGGTTATGCCCAGGCCTCGGGGATTCCCATGGAAATGGGTGTCATCCGGAACCATTATGTGGGTCGGACGTTTATTCAGCCATCCCAGAGCATGCGGGATTTCGGGGTGAAGGTGAAGCTCAACCCCGTCAAGGAACTCCTTGATGACAAACGTGTCATTATCATAGAAGATTCCATCATACGCGGGACAACGGCGAGGACCAGGATCAGGGCGCTGCGAAACATCGGGGCCCGGGAGGTCCATATGCGCGTCAGTTGCCCGCCTCACCGCTTTCCCTGCCACTACGGCATCGATTTTTCGAGCCGCGGCGAACTGATCGCCGCAGAGAAGTCCATCGAAGAGATCAGGGACTACATCGGTCTGGACAGCCTCGGTTACCTGGGGATCGACAACCTGGCGCGGGCCACCCGGATTCCGCGGGAAGACCTTTGTCTGGCCTGCTTTGACGGAAATTATCCCGTACCCATTGACGAGAACTTCTCCAAGACCTGCATGGAGTGTTAGAAGAACCGCTCTTGTCCAATATAGAATATGCCGTTGTAAAGCGGTTCAGCCCTTGTCTTGGCCTGCCACAATCCAAAACGCGACGGGGAAAGGTTCGGTCAAATTGTAGCACTATCCATTTATCTTTTTTATGAGCCAGGCCATGTTCTGCCCTAGGGTTTTCATGGTCTGAATTCCTTCATCGTCCTTGGCGACCTCCCCTTTATCCCTGCCGATGCCCACATTCCAGTAGCTGGAACCGGGTATGATCATCTGACTGATCGTAAAAAAATGGTTTATCGTGTCAAAGGCATGGATGGAACCCGCGCGACGCATGGCGACTACTGCAGCGCCTGCCTTTCGCTTGAACATGTCTCCGTTGGACTTGGCCACGATGCCGGCGCGATCAATGAGTGCCTTCATCTCAGCGCTCACGTCCGTGAAATAGGTGGGTGAACCCAGAATGATCCCCTCTGCGGGGATCATCATTTCCAGACACGTGTTCAGGAAATCATTGTCCACCGCGCACCGCCGGTCTTTGTTTTCGGCACATTTTCTGCAGGCCGTACACCCTTTTATTGTCTTGCCGGCCAATTGGACCAGTTCCGTTTCGATGCCCTCTTTTTTGATTTCCTCCAGGGCGTGATTGATCAAGATCGCCGTGTTGCCGTCTTTCCGGGCGCTTCCGTTAAAAGCAATAACTTTCATATACCGATCCTCCTTTCCTTTTATTTCGCGAATCGTTCAATGATTCAGCTCTGCCGAAAAGACCACAGATTGTCGCTGAATCGAATTTTCACATCATGGCCGTTGCCCATCGTGCTCCAACAGGCCCTCAGGGAATTTTGGGGAGAATCTCTATCCGTTCCTTTCCTTTCCCGATGTTGTCTCTTCGCAGGATGATTTCCCCCACCTCGCCGGTCCTTTTCAAATGGGTCCCGCCACAGGGGACCCTGGCGAAATGATCGATTTCCCAGAAGCGGATCTCCTTTTGCTGGTCACTGAATCCGCTCCTGATCGAAACGTCCGACAAAACGATTTCCCGAAGCCTCTCATTGAGGAGGGGAAAGGTCTGCGAAACATTGCCCGGCCATTTGAAATCCAGCCTTGCCTTGTTCGGAGATATGTGCGCTCCGATCTTTTCCGGTTCTGAAAAGTTCCGGACCATCAGTTCGAGGATGATCTCCGCTGCGAAATGGAGGCGCATCAGGGCATATCGTCTTTCCCAGTCGATTCTTATAAGAACGCTGTCACCCGGCTTCAAAGGGTGGGGGCCCCGCAGTGTGTAAAAGATTTCTTTTTGATGCCACCGGGCCTCTGCCACTTCATAGCCTTCGATTGTGCCTGCGTCGCTTTCCTGCCCACCGGAAAAGGCATAAAAAATCGTCCTGTCGAGGGTGATCCGGCCGTCATAGACACCCGTCACCTTGGCGGTCAGTTCCGTGAGATAGGGGTCTTGCCAGAAGATCTTCTCTACTGTCATGGAAAGGCACCTTGCGCGGTTGGTTTTTCATGTTGAACGATGAAGTCACAGGCTCCCGCCAGGAGTCCGGTTAGGGTCGGCGTGTACATTAAATCATGTTTTGGGGGACTTTGAGAATGTCCCACTATCCTTGTTTTATAGGGGAACAGTCAAGCATAAACTGTATCCTCCTTTTCACCTCTGTACCCGACGGGCGGTACATCAGGGCCGAAAATGAGATAATTTCATAAGTCTGTATCTCACTCATGCGAATTGAGTGGATATTGCTGATAAGGTGAGGCAACATTTGTATATCTTGAATATTGCAGAAGGAGGGTTCAAACCATGGCAGAGTCAAAATACGGCAAATATGTGGTCAGTGAGTTGAAGATGCCGGAATCCAAGGCAAAGATAGCTGATGCGTATAACAAATACGCCACCCGCATTCTGTGGCTGGACGATGAGGTTGTGGAAGGGGCATTCCACATGAATACGGCATGGTATCTGAAAGCGGCCGCCACGCTGGAAAACGTTCCCCATACACACGATTCCGATGAGATCATCGGCTTTTTCGGCAACAATCCGGAAGCCCCCTACGATCTGGGCGGTGAGATAGAGATGTGGCTGGAAGACGAAAAGCACATTCTCACCAGGAGCAGCCTTATTTTCGTCCCGGCCCGGATGGCACACTGCCCCCTGATACTCCGGCGAGTCGACAGGCCCATCTTCCATTTCACCACGGTGCCGGGCGGGCAGTACAACAAGTCCGAAAAATAGGATCCGGAGAGAGGCATGCCTGAAAGGGACGCCAGTCCCGCTTTTCAATCCCGGCGATCGTTCTTGTTTTGATCGCCTTATAGGTTCGTCATTGATGTTTATCTTGCTTTGGAAAGGCATATCCAAAATCACGGTGAGATGAGCCGGCCATAATCGTCTGGGTGCGTGTAAGACTGGTTTTATTGTTGAACCCCTCAACCGGGGCAAAGTCCCGGTTGCAGGAGAACAACGCACCCAGTTCCGGGATATCCAGGGCCTTATACATCTCTGCGTATCGACAGAGTTTGACATCAAAACAAAGCCTTTGCTCGGTCTGCTCCAGGACCTCCTGCGGCAGGGTCAGTCAGATAGATAGTACACCGAGGCTCGCTCATGGCAAGCGCTATGGCCCTGTCGACCGCGGCCTCCAGCTGGCTGGGTGTTCTCAGTTCATAGTCCTACTTTACGAATTCCCTGACGATCGCCTCCTGGTCAAAAGTCTCCTGACCCCAATGGATAAATAGGCTTCGTGAAGCAGGATGTCGCTCCTCGGTAATCGGTGTACGGCCTGCTCTGTGAAAAGGATAGCGATCCTGGCCCCCCAAACCCTTGGCTGTTTCCACTCCCACGTGGACCATGGCAATCTGGGGAAGCCCGGTGGCCATAGTGTAACCACATTATGGGCCATACTCAACAGGGGAATCTCATGGGGAATCACCATGGGCCGAGGGAACATCTTCCCTTCAGTTTCCCTCCGGACAAAACCGTCCGTGATTCTCGCAAAATCGGTCCCGCCTTGGCCAAAAAATACCGAATCCCTCGCAGGGTCAGGGGTTCGGGATCTCGTGCTTCACATCACTGCTGAACTGTCGCGAATCATGGTTATGGTGGGGTCGGGGAGTGTTCAAGAGATCGGACCGCATTGCATTATGGCGGTATAAGTGCGGATACTCTTGTCAGGAGTAAAGCTTGCGATTGCATGCATAGGGTAAATGAAATTCATTCCCATGAGGTAATGAGACGTCCTGGGTTTTGACTCCAGGAATATATTGTATTAGACACGGTTGAAATTGATGATAAATAATAGTATGTACTTACACAGGATTGTTTTTCTATAGGTTTACAGCAAAAAATGGAAGTTGTAACCCTACTATGGAAGTATACTTCATGGGCGGAGACAGCCGCCGGAAAACCAATCTGGAAGTGATGCCAGAAAAAGTCCCCCTATTATGGTAGTCTTTTGACCGATTGCTTTTTGCCAGCTCCTTGGCCGGCGTGGACCTTCAAGTGACTAAATGCGAAGAGGGATTTCAAGCAAGAATGATCGGTATCTCACTAGAAAGGAGTTAGACATGAGTGTAAAAGTACATGTGCTTAGCAGCCTCCGCATGTATACGGATGATGAGGAGACCATCGAGGTGGAGGGCACGACGGTCGGAGAATGTCTGATGGAACTGTCGGATATGTACCCTGATATGGGAGATGAGATCTTCTATCCCGATGGAAAGCTGAATGAAGAATATGAAATATGGATCAATGCCGATAATGCCCATCCAGATGCACTCGCAAGGGAAGTCAAGGATGGGGACGACGTCTACATCACCCTCCAGCAGACCGGAGGATAGCTTTGATGTCCGTGAGGGCGAATAGGGGTTCCGGTTCAACGGGATTTTTTTGAACACACTCAGGAACCAAATTGACAAGGTCTCCGAATGTGTCTTTGACTGCGCGAGACAACGCAGTGACGCCTTATGACGACGCCTGTGCCAAGACCGTATGGAAGAAAGGATGCTTCATCCGCAGACGGTAAGAGACCTAACGGATCTCGCGGGACGGGCGAGGAGACAGGAGGTCGAGATCAGCGTCTTTGTCGACAATCGTGCGGGGGAGGGCGATGCTCCTGTCATCGCCCACATGGTAGCGGAACACTTGCTTAGAAGGATGAAATCCTAGCCCACAGTGCCTCCACAGGCTCGCGGGACAGGAATTTGAGGCGGATTTCGACGACCTCCACAGGCGATTATAGGGAGTTTTCGGGCGAAGTCGCTTTTCAGGCGTTTATCCGATTTACAAGTTTGGTCTAGTTCGGCGTCAGACCGCTATGCAAGCAGGATACCGCAGGTGTCATCTGCATCTCGTGGTCCTCGGGCAGGAAATTTCAGGTTGTCAGTTAAGCGACTGCATGATCCTTAAAGCTGGTCCCATAGCCATTGTTTGGTGGGATCGGGGATGTTTAGTGGTATATCAAAGTTTCTTGTTTCCCACCGGATGTGGATGAGATCCGATGCATTTTCGATCTGTTCCATCTTCCCGTCCGCCCCGAACAAAATGGTTCGGTCAATTTGTCCATCATTGTCAATATCTTGCTCGAATTTGGACAGCATCCCGTCTGCCCGGTATGTGAAAAAACTGACGCGATCCATGTTCCTATCGTTGAGATAATCAGATTCACACCGGGTCGGATTTCCGGCGCAATCATAGAGATAGTGATAGGTGTGGACATGGTCGATGATCCCATCATTGCCCTCGTCCGGTTCCACTTTGGATTTGTGGCCCTGCACATTGTAGTCATAGTATTCGATGTAATCTGCGGTCCCGTCATTGCCATGGTCGATCTCGTAGGTGGCTGCTTTCCCTTCCGGGGTATAGGTGAAATCCGCAGCCAGTATACCATCATACAGAATTCTTACTATATTGCCTCTATCGTCGTAGGTTAGGTAATGTGTATGGTCGATTATCCCATCGTTTGTTGCGTCATATAATTTGGTGCAATGTCTTCCATCTCCATCACAGGTATAGCGAATAACCCACTCCATGGTGCCGTTGTTGTCAAGATCCCCTTCTTCTTTCATCAAGCCGTGGGTGGAATAGGTGTAATAGGTGACCGTATCGATTGAGCCGTCTTTGCCGGTATCACACTCTTCTCTGACGGGGACCCATATCGTTTCACCGGCTCCTTCCGAAACGACCATAACATTGACATCCACCGAATGGGATTCGCCGTCGGTGATGACGACAGTGGCAAATCCTTCGGTTAATCCTTTGATAGTGATTGTAGTTCCCTGTAATGAAGCGGTGACCAGGGAGCTATTGCTCGAACTGATATCATAGGGGGCATTCCCTCCAACGATTCGGGCTATTTCCGTTGTACCGGTCAACAGCGTCAGATCAGACGGGTTTACAGACAGGTCGATCCAGGGAAGGATCTCTTCAGGAGAAAGGACTTCGGCATAGCTGAAATATTCGTCCATGAAAGAGGAGATGGTAATCCGGCCGTCGGTATCCGCAAGCACCTCCAATTCAAAACCGCCATCCTCACTGCTGGAAACGGTTTGCCGGCCGTTTGCATCGACCAAGACGGTTAGCGGTGTTTCTTGTGGGACCTTTACGCAGCCGGTCGGTTTCGGCCAATAGGAAGCGCACACGGTTTCCAAAGTAATGGTTGAAACTGTTCCAACAAGAATTACCGATCCATAGCTGGTAAAGCTTGCCACAGTTTCGGTTTTAATAGTTGGAAGGAATACCTTATAAGGGGAAAATCCGTCAGCAAATCCGAATAGGGTGATGGACCCGTCTTCACCGGCCGGAGGCACTACCATTTCAAAGCGGCCGTCGTCGGCATGGGAAAAGGTATACCGGCCATTGGCCAGCACCATAGCGCACAAGGGCGTCTCCTCAAAAAGGACCT